>NZ_JAUBVF010000004.1:8780-220351 GCF_036705685.1 Microcoleus sp. AT3-A2 | reverse complement strand
ACTGAATTCCCCCGTGCCGCTTCCCTCTCAGGGCTGAAGCCACTGAGTTTCCCGCATCCCGTATTAATTTTTATGAGGGAATTGAAAGTACATTGCTGATTTTGCAACACCGGCTCAAAGATAAACCAGAGTGTCCAGGCGTGGTAACGATCAAAGACTATGGCACTTTGCCCAAGGTGGAATGTTTCCCCGGACAACTCAATCAGGTATTCATGAATATTTTGGTTAATGCCCTAGATGCCCTAGATGACAAGAATACCAAACGCTCCTATCAGGAGCTTAAAGACGCCCCCAACCAGATTACAATTCGGACTTCTGCGATCGACAATCAATGGGTGGAGGTTGCGATCGCTGACAACGGAATGGGTATGCCAGACCCAGTGAAGCAGCGCATTTTTGATCCCTTTTTCACCACCAAAGCCATCGGTAAAGGTACGGGTTTGGGGATGTCGATTAGTTATCAAATCATTACTGAAAAACATGGCGGTAAAATCAAGTGTTTTTCTACACCTGGCTCAGGCACTAAGTTTGTGATTCAGATCCCCATTCGGCAACAGACAATTTCAGCACTCCCGATCCCTGCTGAATCTTAACCACTTCGCCTTCAGTGCAGCCCTCAAACAATCTGAGGCGATACCATAATCGATCGGGGTGTCAATTACCGCCAACTGATCGATCTGAAGCCATAAGAATTTTAGAAGCGCGATGCTCAAACAAAAATCGCAATCTTCGCAGAACAAAAACGCTAGAAACCCCAAGAGCGATCCTCTTCGAGGGCTTCGCTAACGTACAGAATTGAAGAGCGATCGCCCGCAGGTAATTTTGAAGTATGGGTTATTGCGATCGAGTGTGGGAAACTAATATTCATCAAATGAATGATTACATATTAATTTGTAGTTTTGGGCAACAATTGATTTAGCGCATCGCACAAGTATCGCTTCACGGTATCCCTACTTGCGCCCACGCCGCTGGGAATGGTAAAGATCATCTCGACAGTTAATAGATTTCCGTCGGGTGAGGCAAAAACATCGATCGGCAAAGCACGCTGAAATGCTGTTGCGGGATTTTCGGCTTTCATGACACCTGTGCTCACATCGGTGCTGATCGTTCTGATGCTCTCGCGGGCTAAAATGGGTCGTAATTGGGAAAATGCTCTCTCTATCGATAACCCCTCAACCTGAACACGTGCAGAAAAGGCGGCACCATTCAAAAAGTCCCCCTTTTTTTGAAAGCTTTCCTCGCAGGTTGTGGCCACAGCGGGGGTGGCTAAACATATGAGAGCTAGAGTCAAGACAAGCGATCGCATATTAGCTTAGTTATAAAAATGAAACGAAACAATCATCAACATTATCATGAACCATCATAGGATGGTTTGGCAAGCGATGCAAATACCTTCGATGGTTTTTAGCATGAGTTGCAGTCTGGTTAGTATTCGCGGCTATTCTAGCAACTATAGAAACTAGAATAATTGAGGTTAAAGACTAAAAGAGCGAGCTATCGTACTTAATTGAAGCTCGTACTGAATAGAAGGTCGATTTAATGCTGGATTCTCATTTTTTAACAACATTTCACTCGCTTCACGTAAGTTAGTTGGTAGGCTGTCTAAAGTTTCTCATTGAGAATGCGCTCTCTTAGAAACCGGAAACATAGACTACATATAAATCCGTCTCAGGCTCTTTCGGAACCACCGCAGTAAACGTCCTCATAAATTCCAACTCCAACAGCTTGACTTTCAAGCAAAATCTAATAAAATTAAGTTTAGCATATCTATCACCTTTCTGCGTAAAATCACTTAGAAATAAGCTCAATGACACTACCTAGAGATGCAGCAAGTTTATATCCAATACGGATACGCAATAGTCTAGCATTTGGATGTTTCGCACTCACGTAATCAGCAGCGTATAAAGCATTTTTATCAACTTTATAGTCGCCTGTTTCTATATCCATGATGACCATCTTGCCAACATTCTCTTCTAAGTCTATTTTGGGGAGGATGCTGCTCTTATATAAATGTTTGGCACGAGGCGGGGCTTCTTCACGACTCCAAAGCATGGTTTGCATACATTCCCCCTTTTTTGTAACTTTTGATCCTGTTACGGACGTGGGCTGTATTACGCGAATTCACCATGTTTGTCGAGCGAGTTCTTGGGTTTTACCTGGCGGATACTCAGCCATTGCTGAGGCTGCAAGCTTGGCAAGAGCATCGGGAGAACAAGCATTTGCTGGTTCCCCTCTGGGAGCATCTTCAAGTTCTTCTATAATCGCATCTTGCTCACTTACAGATCAGGTTTTCAACTTAGCGATGATCGCGCGCTCAAGTAACTCAGTCCTGGTTAGCACACTCTTACAATACACCTCTTAAAAAAGTAGGCAAGGCGATCGCGAATTGTACACTTTTAAGAGCAACGATCGCACCCGGTCGAATTGCTGCAAATATGTTGTAGTAGGATATATAATCCTAAGTTAGAATAATTCAGGCTCAGATACATAATCAGCTACTGGGATGTAAAAAATCTAAAGTCTCAAAAAACTTGAAGCGTCTGGGCCGAGTACGTCCAGAGAACTTTAAACAGATGCTTTAGGTAGTGCGATCTCATAATTTATATGGATGTGCTTGTCCAAGCCCCAATTCTTGCTTCTCCAACTCCCGCAGAGGTATTATAGTTATAATTAAACATTAGATTATGATGCACATTAGCATTGAATGAGGGGAGGAAATATTGGCACTCGCTAACAAGCTAATTCCCTGCTAGTTTAAAATTTTTCAACAGTTACTCCAATATCGCTGTCTCATATTCCCATCCATCAATTCCAGATCTGAATAATCGAAATAATCGAAATAACGAATATGAAAACCACGCTGCCCGGTTACAAACTCTTATCGTTGCCCCTTCACGAAGGAGTCAATACAGTTATTTATCGCGGGGTTAGGGAGTTCGAGCCAACTCCGGTTATAGTAAAAACCCTTAAAGCCGAGTATCCCACAATAGAAGAAATCGCGCGGTTGAGACATGAATATAAAATCCTCAAAACTCTGGACATGGCAGGGATTGTCAAAGCTCACTCTTTGGAAAAGCATAATAACGGTCTGGCGCTAATATTAGAAGATTTTGGGGGGAAATCTCTGAAAAACCTAATCGCAGCTAAACACCTTGAAATAATCGAATTTCTAAGTCTGGCAATTCATTTGGCAGACACCCTAGCTCAACTGCATGAAAATAAGATTATCCATAAAGATATTAAACCGCAGAATATCATTATCAACTCCAAAACAGATAAAATTAAAATCATAGATTTTAGCATTTCCACTTACCTAGAGCGAGAAAACCAGAGCCTCAGCAATCCCAACTTGCTAGAAGGCACCCCCGCCTATATGTCTCCAGAGCAAACCGGGCGGATGAATCGCTCAATTGACTACCGCACCGACTTTTACTCATTAGGTGTCACCTTTTATGAAATTTTGACTGGAAAGCTGCCGCATCAAGCCAGCGACCTCCTGGAATTAATTCACTGCCATATCGCTAAAAGACCAGTGCCACCCCATGAGCAAATCCCTGAGATTCCCAAAGCGATTTCTGACATCGTAATGAAATTATTAGCCAAAACTGCTGAAGACAGATACCAAAGCGCCCTGGGGCTAAAAGCTGACCTAGAAATGTGCCGTCATCAACTGCAAAACCATGGGACAATTGGCAACTTCTCAATCGGTAAGAGGGATAAATGTGGACAATTTCTCATCCCGCAAAAACTCTATGGCCGCGAGCAAGAAGTAGCCACTTTGATGACAGCCTTTGAGCGAGTCTCCGGCGGAACCAGCGAAATGATGCTAGTGAGCGGTTACTCAGGGATTGGCAAATCTTCCTTAGTGAATGAAGTTCAAAAACCGATTCTCCGGCAGCGCGGCTATTTTATCTCAGGTAAATTTGACCAGTTAAAGCGAAATATTCCTTATGCTTCTTTGATTCAAGCTTTCGCCGGCTTGATGCGGCATCTGTTAACAGAAAGTTCGGAAAAACTAGCCATTTGGAAAGAGCAACTCTTAGAAGCTTTAGGCTCAAATGGCCAAGTCATAGTAGATGTCATTCCCGAAGTCGAACTGATTGTGGGCCCTCAAGAAGCTGTTCCGCAAGTGGGGGCATCTGAATCCCAGAATCGCTTTAATCGCGTCTTTAAAGAATTCATTCATGTATTTACTAAACCCTCACACCCGCTCGTCGTCTTTTTGGATGACTTACAGTGGGCAGATTCGGCATCGCTCAAGTTGATTCATCTGCTTATTTGTGACCCGGACAGCCAATATTTACTGCTGATGGGAGCCTATCGAGATAACGAAGTAAGTCCGACACACCCGTTGATGCTGACGTTGGATGAGATTCAAAAGAATGGGGCGGTTGTAAATAATATCACCCTCCATCCTTTGGATATTGGCAATGTCAGCTTGCTGGTAGCGGATACCCTCAATGAGTCTTCCGCTCCGAGAAACCGGGTTTCTGAATTGTCCGAGCTACTTTTCAATAAAACCCAGGGAAATCCTTTCTTCTTGACTCAGATGTTCGCTACTCTGTACCAAGAAAAGCTATTGACCTTTGATTTCAGTGCTGGGTGCTGGCAGTGGTCATTAAACGAAATTCAAGCAGTAGGAATCACGGATTATAATGTCGTCGAACTGATTGCCAGAAACATTCAAAAACTCTCGGAGGAGACCCAGGATGTCTTAAAATTAGCCTCCTGTATAGGAGACAAATTTAATTTAGAAGTTCTAGCAATTGTCACTGAAAAATCTCAGTCGGAAACGGCGACTGATTTGTGGGAAGCACTTCAGGCTGGCTTGGTTTTGCCCCTGAGCGAAGCATACAAAATCCCTCTCGTTTTTACCTCCGATGAAATGAGCAGGGAAGTAAATCAGAGAATAGCTCTAGATTCTCCTCTGCTATCATCCTCACCTGCCTCTTTGCCTTACAGCCATAATGCGCCTATCGCTTACAAATTTCTCCATGACAGGGTGCAGCAAGCGGCGTATTCTCTTATTCCAGAATCTCAGAAACAACAGACCCACTTGAAAATTGGTGAACTGCTACTAGAGCATACTCCAGCAGAGGAGATTGAAGAAAATATCTTTGAGATTGTCAATCAGTTAAATGTTGGTGCTGACTTTATCACGGAGCAGGCAAAAAAAGATCGTCTAGCTCGATTAAATTTGATAGCAGGCAAAAAAGCTAAGGCAGCAACAGCTTATGAAACTGCCGCCAGACAACTAAGGTTGGGGCTAGAACTCCTCAGAGAAGATAGCTGGGAAACCCAGTATGACCTGACGTTTCCTCTGTATGCGGAAGCGGCGGCGGTGGAATTTCTAAACATCAACTTCGAGCGAGCAAAAATGCTGTCTGAGGAGGCTCTCAAACACGCCAAAAATCGGCTCGAAAAAGTCAAAATTCATGAAATAAAAATGGAGTTTTATTCCCAGCAAAACCAGATGCAAGTCGCGTTAGATATCGCGCTGCAAATTCTAAGTCTGCTGGGTGTCTCCCTTTGTCCCGAACCTCCACAAGAGATGAATACTGAGGCGTTAGCTAATCTGCCAGAAATGACGGATATCAATAAACTGATGGCTATGGGGATATTATTGAAATCCGCTGCTCTTGCTCATCATGTGGCTCCTGCCTTATATCCGCAATGGCCATTTACAATGATTCATCTTTGTATTCAATATGGTAATTCACCCCAGGCCGCTTCCGGGTATACGGTTTATGGTTTGCTTTTGTGCGGGCCACTGGGTAAAATAGACGCGGGATATCGATTTGGACAACTAGGTTTAAATTTGTTGGATCGATTTGAGACAAATGAACTGAAATCTTACGTCTATCTAGTTTTTAATGCTCATATTAGACACTGGAAAGAGCATGGCAAGAAAACCTTAGCGCCATTGCTGGAGGGAATTCAAAGCTGCATCGAAACTGGAGAATTACAAAATGTTGGTTATAATTCTATCTACTATTGCGATCATATATTTTTTACAGGTCAACCGCTGGAATTTGTGGCTCAGAAGCAGGCGCAATATCTTGATTTACTCCTAAAACTCAAACAAGATTCGCATATTCCTTATTTGAAAACCTGGAGAGTAATGGTATTACAATTACTCGCCGCCTCGGAAGAGGAATATATGCTTAAGGGCGAAATTTTGAATGAAGAAGAACTCCTGCAACAGTCAATTGCTGAAAATAAACATATGTTTATTTTTGTTGCTCACCTGACAAAATTTATGCGACTTTATTTGTTTAAAGATTACGCTCAGTCAGTGAAAAGCGCCAGCGAAGCAGAAAAATATAAAGAAGGTGCACCGGCGCTGATGAGTGGTGCGGAACACAATTTCTACTATTCTCTGGCCCTCCTGGGTCAATATCCCCAAGTTTCCAGCAGCGACCAAGAAGAATCTTTGAAGCAAGTGGCGAAAAATCAAAAACAAATGCAGCAATGGGCAGTTCACGCTCCTGCAAATTATCAACACAAGTACGAGTTAGTGGAGGCGGAGAAAGCGCGGGTATTGGGAAAAATTGGCAAAGCGATGGAGTATTATGACGCCAGTATTCAAGGAGCCAGAGAACAGGGATACATTCAGGAAGAAGCCCTAGCTAATGAACGGGCCGCCGAGTTTTATTTTTCTCGCGGCCGGGAGAAGATAGCAGAGATTTATTTGACGGATGCTTACTATGGCTATGTTCGCTGGGGAGCGAAAGCAAAAGTGCAGGATTTATCAAAAGAATATCCTGAATTCTTCTCGCGAATACTGACTAAAGAAGTCCCCAACTTCGACATATCACGGACGACCAGCTCGACGACTACGGGGAGTTTTGCAGCACTGGATTTAGCCTCTGTGATGAAATCTTCTCAAGCTATTTCTGGCGAAATTGTTCTGGAAAGTCTGCTTTCTAAGTTATTGAAAATTGCCATGGAGAATGCTGGGGCAGAAAAAAGCTACTTGATTTTAGAAAAAGATGGTCAACTGGTGGTAGAAGGGACGGCCAGCCTAGATAATGATGAGGTAGTAGTGCTGCAATCCACACCAATAGAAATGAGTCAGAAATTGCCGTTTTCTATCCTCAATTATGTGGCTAGAACTCAGAAAAATGTGGTATTAAATGATGCAATCCAGGAGGGTATTTTTACCAGGGATAGCTATATTGTTAACGCCCAACCCAAGTCAGTTTTATGTATGCCGGTCGTCCATCAAGGAAAGCTCATTGGTCTGCTTTACTTGGAAAATAATCTGACAAGGAGTGCGTTTACTCCCGATCGCCTGGAAGTTTTAACAGTTCTCTGTTCTCAAGCGGCGATTTCCCTGGAAAATGCCCGACTCTATGCTAATTTGTCTGAGGCGACTGACAATCTGAAACAAGCCAATGAGCAATTAGAAGATTACAGCCGGACTTTAGAGCATAAAGTGGAAGAGAGGACGCAGGAATTAAAGGAAAAAAATCTGCTCCTGAGCCAGGAAATTCGCGATCGCGTGCAGATAGAGCAAGCTCTGCGACTATCAGAAGCGCAATTAAAAAAACAAGCCGAACAACTAGAGCTTTCTTTCCAAGAACTCAAGCGCACCCAGACCCAGCTAATTCAGACTGAGAAAATGTCCTCACTGGGACAGATGGTGGCCGGGGTAGCCCACGAAATCAATAACCCGATTAACTTCATATATGGCAACCTGAGTCACGTCAGGACTTACTGTGAAGACATACTAGGACTGGTGAAACTCTATCAAGAACAATACCCCCACCCCACAGCAGCGATTGTTGAGGATATGGACGCAATCGAATTAGATTTCTTGATGGAAGACTTACCCAAAGTGCTGGATTCGATGAAGGTGGGGGCAGACCGAATTCGCGAAATTGTCCTCTCCCTGCGAAACTTCTCGCGACTGGATGAAGCGGAAATGAAAGAGGTCGATATCCATGAGGGCATCGATAACACCCTACTGATTTTGCAGCACCGACTGCAAGCTAAACTAGACCAGCCTGCTATTCAAATAATTAAAGAGTACGGCCCGCTGCCGCTGGTGGAGTGCTATGCCGGCCAACTGAACCAGGTGTTTGTAAATTTACTGGCGAATGCGATTGACACTCTCAATGACCAAAGAGGGCCGCGGGCG
Source organism: Microcoleus sp. AT3-A2 (assembly GCF_036705685.1). Lineage (NCBI taxonomy): Bacteria > Bacillati > Cyanobacteriota > Cyanophyceae > Oscillatoriales > Microcoleaceae > Microcoleus > Microcoleus sp. AT3-A2. The sequence goes on along the minus strand of NZ_JAUBVF010000004.1, from coordinate 212,208 downwards.
ATCGCAATTCGCACCTCAGTGGGGTATGGGGAAGAAAAATCCCCGATTTCCAATCCCCCCCTTACGGAAAGCTCTACAGTTTCTTCGGCTGAGGTGGATTCCCCCAACCTCGGCCCGACCCGCAAAGCTCCCCAATTTGTTGTGATTCGCATTTGCGACAATGGCCCCGGTATGACAGAGGAAGTGAACCGGCGGCTGTTCGATCCGTTCTTCACGACGAAACCTGTAGGGAAGGGCACTGGTCTGGGGCTGTCAATCAGCTACCAGATTGTGGTAGAAAAACACCGCGGACAGTTGAAGTGTTTTTCTCATCCCGGTGAGGGGGCAGAGTTCATCATTCAGATTCCTATTCGACAGAACTATCAAGCATTGGCTGTCCAAAGCCAAACCTGATGAGTAGTTGTTATTGGTATTTCCAGGGATTCGATGGCAGGGATTGTGTCGGGATTTGTGCGATCGCAGAACTCTCAAACAAGCTTGCCTTAGCGCTTAACAGCAAGACTGAGACGACAAGGGCAATGAGCAAGAAGCGGAGAACGATCGAGCGATCGCGGAACAGTGATTGCAGCCTTTGAGATCTCACAGCACCTCTCCTCTGATTGTTTGCAGCCTAAATTTCCGGCATTTCGCATCTGAGAAGTAAAAAAAAGATGCTTCAAATTGGCGGACGATTTGATCGTGTTTTACCAGGCAGTTCTAAAACTTTCCTCTCTCTACAGAATTAAGTTGAAGGATAGAATGCGATCGCGAAATTAGATTTCCAACTGTGAATCTAGCAGTCACACTTCACTCTCCAAACAATGGTCGTACTTGCCATCCCTAGAAGTTCCAATTAGGATCTCCAATGATTAGCGTTTATTTGATTACAACCTGTAGCTTATGTCGCATACATAGCGGTCTAACGGCAAAACGCAGCGGCGGCAGATAATCTCGAATTCAGCACCAGCGGCTTTCAAGCATCCACTGCATTTGAATTGTTGAGCTGCCTTATAGATGCTAACTACCTAATTCTAGTGCGATTGTCATCTTCAAAACTCATAGCTGCGTACTCTTCTTCTGAGCATACTGTTATATCAAGCTGTGAGGCTTGCTTTTCAAACACTTGACTGATGCTATCTAATGTTGACGAAATCAATTCTTGGTCTGCCCTGACTGTATACACGACGATGAGATCGATATCGTTGTAAAGTTCTCGCCTCAAATACGAACCAAATATATACACTTGAAAGCTTGGGGGGACTGAGGCTTTACTAAGGATAGATTTTAAAAAGCTAAGACGACTAGATCTCTGATCTGTTAGGAGATAGTTTAAAAACTCATCACAATCTTTGCGGATGGCACCCATGAAAGTCCTAAGCGTAAATAAGCCAATCTTATGATCAATGCAGAGGGCTTTAGCTTCTCGTGTATACGTACCATAAGGGTTAGAGCAAATGATTGCATCAACCGCTGGGTCAATCGCCATGACTCGTTCAAACGTGTATTCAGTGAAGAAATAAGTATCTGTCGCAAAAACTCGAAGGCTGCGTCCATCCTTAAGTTCAACATCAAACATTCCTATGTTGAGCTTCTCCATTCGAGTAATAAAAGAATGGGTTGCCAAAAAATCTTCGATGTATTTTGATACAGTCGCTTTTCTAAATTCAATTTCTTCTCCGGATCTATTCTCTCTGCTTTCTACAGGCAGACCAAGGCTCTGTTTGATGAACTCATCAAATTCTTTTGGAAATAGCTTGTAGTCGTTAACCTTTTTCTCTAATAGGCAGTTATCTCGAAAAGAATCGGCATGAAGTTTATAGCCCATCATTTGTATATAAACTTCCCACGGGAAAGGAAAATTTCTTTTGTTAGCCTCAATTAGTCCAACGATTCTTTGGTTATTTGGAATAATTGTATCTAGGCATTGTCGTCGCCAGATAGTTAGCGCATCCCCTGAACTGCCCTGCAATGCATGCTTCGAGAAAGGACCATATTCTTCAAAAATAACTCTGTTCTCGGCCAAAAGCTCATTGACTTGCTCAAGTAGTTCTCTTTCATTGCGAATTTGAGGAAAGTCAAAGAGTGAATTTATCTTCTTCTCGTGATAGGCCTTCCATGCCTGCATTCGCTCAACAGAAAATTTATTCTCTAGCTCATCAACAATCTTGTGGCATTCTAGACAAAGCATTATCAAATTAGCTATGCCATCTCTATCAATGTAGTCGGCTAGTTCATGCTCGCTTCGAGGACCGCTCTTACCATGACCGATGATGTGAGCTACATTTGCAAGGCTGACCACATCATCCTCGACTCCAGCGAAGAGGTATTTATTGCAACTCGGATTTTGACAGAAGCCACCACACTGGGCCCACAGTTTACGAGCAATATTTGTTGCGATGTTTTTGCGGCTCATGGTTCAATATAGGGCGTTGCTGAATAGAGGTATGAATTCAAGATTTCCCAATAGCTATAAGCCCGCTTGAGGGTGAGTTTTTTAACTTCAAGGGAAAAGGTGATTCATACCGTGAATCAGCAAAGCCCAAAGTTTTATCATAGCTTAGTCGGCTGCAAGTGCTGTGTGCGATCGAGAGTAGTGCTAAAAATCTCACTAAACCTAACTATCTGCACGCTTATAATTCATCACCAAATCCAACCGCGATAAAGAACTTGTCGCTGATTCCCGCACATAAGAATCCACGGCTTCATCATTCGCAAATGTGGTCAGAACTTCTACACAACGTCGATCGCCCACAGAAGCAAGAGCATTCACGATCGCCACTTGTACCGCCACATTATCCGTTGTATTCAGCGACTCCACCAAAATCTCAAAAGCAGAGGAACCCATCTGCCCTAAAGCCATCACAGAAGCAATATTAACCACAGGATTCGGATCGTCGATCGCCTTTTTTAATCCCTGCAAGCCCGCTTCAGGAAACGGCAACTCTGGATAATTAATCGCAATTTGTGCTAATACCTTCGCCGCACTCCCTCGCACAGTCACATTATCACTGTTTAACAATGCCTCCACCACCGATGGCACGGCATCTTCACCAATCACGCCCAAGGCTTTTACTGCCGCCCGACGATAGGTGACATCTTCTTCATCTAAAATGCCCACCAGTCGAGAAATTGTATTTTCATCGCGGGAATCGGCAATTTCAAACATTGCCCGATCGCGCAGATGAGGATTCGGGTGTTTTAGTTGTTCAAACAAAGCATCTGTTGTCATGGTTTTTGTGGTTTTATAGCAGTTGACAATTGACTGTTGACTGTTGACTGTTGACTGTTGACTGTTGACTGTTGACTGTTGAGTGTTGACTGTTGAGTGTTGACTGTTGACTGTTGACTGTTGTATGGCGGTTCGATCGCGTGGTGAGGTATGCCCGATGCCCGATGCCCGATGCCCGATGCCCTCTTAAGATAGTTCGGATGTTACACAAGTACGAGCATCTACCTTAGCTCGAACCAACCAATCTGAGTCAGCCGCAGCGATTTCATAACCCGTGACATCACCAAGTTTTTCTAGTGCCATTAATGCAGCATACTTCAAATCCCAAATTTTAGTTTCCAGACAGGCTTTCAATTCTGGAATAGCACGTTGTTCTCCCAGTTCCCCCAGGGCGATCGCCGCCGCTGCACGGGATTTCTGAAACTGGGGTTGGGGGTGATGCAATGCTTCCAATAACAAATCGTAGGCTGGAGAATGTTTTAACCAACCAAACAATTTTACCACATGAAAATGCGCTCCATAGTCATTATTTGCTTCTTCAGCAAAGGTAGCAAACAGGGCTGCTGGTGCATCCTCTGAGTAATTTTCAAGTATCGTTTTAGCGGCTAAATAGCAACGTCCAAAATCTGTTTCGTATAATTGGCGAATCAAAAACGGTAAGTCGGGTAATTTTTCATAACTATGCACTAAATCTAAATCCCCTGGATAGTCTCTTAATGTTTGTTCCAAATATGGTTTAATGGTAGCAAAGGTCAGGATTTTTTCAGCAATGCCTGCTTCTGCTAACATCCTAATCCCTCTGAGCCGAAAGACTAAAGATACCGGACACCTGGCAATATTTGGAATTGCATCGTAGTAACGCGCATCTATCAAATCCTGAATAGATAATCTGCGCCCAAGGACATTTTTGTTTTGCAACATCGCGACAACTTTTCCCATTTGAGAAAAGTCTCTGGTTAAGCGACAAATTGCGGCGATCGCAGCACTAGCAGTCGGCGGGTCAAGATCATCGACAAATCTGCGAATTCTGGCTACGGCTGGCTGATAATCTAATTTAGTTAGGGTGTGGATAATTACCCGGTAGGTTTGTCCCGGTTTATCCAGCAATTGAGCAATTTCTGCTAAAATATCGGCATCTTGAGTGCCAATTTCGCCGATCGCCCAAACGGCATTTTCCACCGTGTAACAGTCATCATCCGCCAGACAGGTGCGAATCACCGGCAATGCTTGCACAGCTTGCAGTCTTCCCAAGGTTTCCACCGATTTGCGGCGCACAATCCGGTTTTCCAGCACCGGATCAGTTTGTTGTACTGCTCGCATCAGTGCTGCGATCGATCGATCTGTGGAGAAATTGATCAAGTGGGAAGCAGCTATGTAGCGGGAATCCTCTTCGCCGATTTCAGCTTGGGGCGTATCTAAAAGGGCGATCGCCTGGTCTTCCGTTAAATTAAAAAAACTAAAAAAGCGTTTATCCATAAAATTAGCAGTCTGCAAAAACTATAATATGATATGCCTATTAAAATACAATAACAAGCCTAGGAATTCTTTACCCTTACCTCACCAAAATTGGTAAAGCAATGAGCCAAGAGTTCCTAGACTTGTCGGGGTATCAACTACCCAGTTGCGACATTACAAACCTGCCAATTAATTAGGACAGGGAGTTGATCGCGTAGTCGAGGAGAGCATTGTACTCAGTCAAAGCTTGAGCGGACATATCGCGAGGAGCGCAACCGCGATTGCGAGCAAAGCTCAATGCTTCAACGTAAGGAGCAGTAGGCAAGCCCAAAGCACGATAAACTTCGCGTTGACCAGCAATACCCCATTCGTCCAGAGGGCCTGTGCCGCCAACAACTAAGCAGTATTGCACCAAGCGCAGGTAGTGCTTGATGTCGCGATGGCATTTTGCTTTGAAAGTATCGGTGGAGTTAGCTTGACCGGATTCGTTCAAGTAAGGATACTTTTTGATGCAAGCATCATAAGCTTCTTTAGCAACTGCGTCGAGGTTGGTGCCTAATTTTTCTGCAGCTTCTAAACGAGCAGCAGAGCGTTGGATAGAACCTTGAACGGATTCTAAATCTGAGGTGCTAGGGAAGCGGCCTGCTGCATCAGCAGAGGCAATAGCTGTGGTGAGAACTGATTTCATTTCCTAAAACTCCTAAAGTGATTTTGATGACAGTGAGCGTAGTTTCAATTTTGCTGAGCCAATTGCGATTAGCGACGGACTAGCTCAGTGCAGAAATGATGCGATCGAAGTAGCTGGAAGCTTCAGCAACGAGGCTAGCACAACGATCTTCTACTACAGGACTGCCCATTTTGCGGAGCTTAGCACCAGCAAATTTTTCGCTAGGATTGTCTTGGATGTGAGCAGCGGCTTGAGCCTTCATGATTTGAACGGCACGCACGGTGGAGGTGGTGGGCACGCCCAAAGCTGCGTAGGTTTCTTTCAAACCATTCAAGCAACGGTCATCAAGAACAGAAGCATCACCAGCCAACAAAGCGTAGGTTACATAGCGCAAAATGATTTCTGCATCGCGCAAGCAAGCAGCCATGCGGCGGTTAGGATAGCAGTTACCACCAGCTTGAATCAAGCCTTGGTTTTCGCAGATCATACCGGCAACAGCATCAGAAACCATGCAGCTAGCATTGCTGGCGATCGCGTTTACAGCATCCAAGCGTCGGTTGCCGTTGGCAACGAAAGCTCTCAGGGCACTAATATCACCGACGGTGGAGGTGCTGGCATCGGCTGCAACTACAGCTCTTGAAAAAGCGTCAAGCATTGAGTTCTCCTTAACTTAGAAAAATTATTTCTGATCTTAGTTGGTCAACTTGGTGACTAACTTAATGGTTTTGAATATATCTCTGGGGTGTTGCCTCTGTCTCATTCCTGAGAAACAAAGTAACAATTTGTTACTTTTGTGGCTAAAAGCACTTTTTTTCGTGGACAGGGGCACAAAAAGTGGAGTTCTGAAGACAAGAATATTTTGGCTCTTGCCCCTGTACAATGTTTTCCATGAACCATATTAAGCAGTTTGTTGAAAATTCTCTAGGACGGTGGCGATCGCAGCGCAGCGCCCATCATTTGACTTTCAGACACTTTGAAGCTGTGCAGTCAGTCATTGATATCGTTGCTATCTCACCGGGCGATCGGGCAGTAATGGAACTCTGTCAATTGTATAATGTTGACCCATCCCAAGCAGTAATGCCTTTTCAAATGAGTTGGGAGGGTGAGTCAGATTGGGATGAAAATTCTGAGGTTAAGGGGAGTTGTATTCTGGTACCAATCCCCGATCCAAATGTACCTAATCGGGGTAAGTTATTACGAGATCAAGGTTATGCTGAAACTATTGCCGCAGCAGGTGACTATCATATCACAGAGGATGGAACTTTTGTGCTTTTGACTAGCTACGAACACGCCGCAGCGGAAGAAAAAATCTGGTTTGCTAATCCTAATTTACGGTTTCGTGTTTCCCTAATTAAAACCAGTGCCGGAAGTGGGGTAGTAACCGCATCATTTTCCTCAGAGATTCGTTCGCTGTCAGGGAATTAGTGAATTACCAATTGCTATTAATAAACTTTCTTCGACCTTCTTTTTAGCATATGAATTCAGTTAAAAGCAATGATTTAATCACTTTAGCTCAGTGGATGGCTGGGGATTTTAGTAACTATCAACAATCCTTTGATCACCCACAACAATTTGCCCATATTCGGATATTTTTTCGTCCCTTACCCTTTGAATTTTTCAATGCCATTGGCTTTTACTCAGAACAGGTTTACGACCACGATCTGTGGACTCCCTATCGTCAGGGAGTTCATCGCTTAATTGACCAGGGAAATCAAATTTATATTGAAAATTATAGCCTCGAAGACCCAATACAGTACGCCGGAGCCGCACGAGAATTAAGCATTCTCAAAACAATTAAACCAGATAGCCTGCAACGACGCTATCACTGTTCCATGATTTTTAAACGAGACGGCGAAATGTTTCGAGGCCGTGTGGAACCTGGAAACCTTTGTCTCATCGAAAAAAGAGGTTGTTCCACCTACCTAGTCAGTGATGTCGAGATTACAGAAACAACTTGGAGTAGCCTGGATCAAGGTCTGGATGTGAATACCCATCAACAGGTTTGGGGATCGGCTTTTGGCTCTCTACAGTTTGAAAAGCGTCAAAGTTTTGCCACTGAGTTACCTCACATCCCATAACTTATAGGCGTAATAATTTCAAGTCCCATTCGCCATATATTACAATAGTCCACGGCGTATTACAGAAAAAATATTGCAATAAGAGAGTCATAGCCAAGATATCAACCTCTTTGTGTAGTACAAATAAGCTCGCTGAGCAGATTTTATGTTAAGTTATGTAAAGTTTTTTAATATAACGTCTAAGTATGGTAGTTTTTCATGTAACACAATTGTGGAGATTTTTTCAATGGTTTTTGGACCTGCATCTCGACTTGGAGTCAGTTTATTTGAAGAAACACCCCGTTTAGAACTGATGCCAGGACGTTCAGAAGAAGAAGTAGAAATCATTATTCGTGCCGTTTATCGGCAAGTTTTGGGTAATGCTTACGTCATGGAAAGTGAACGAGCGACGATTCCTGAATCCCAATTCAAAAGTGGTGCACTCAGTGTGCGCGCATTTGTCCGCGCTCTGGCCAAATCAGACGCTTACCGCTCTCGCTTTTTCGATACTTCTCCTCGCTATCGGTTTATTGAACTCAATTTCAAACATCTTCTAGGTCGGACTCCTGATGGCTTAGAAGAAATGAGAGTACATAGCACCATTTTAGATACTCAAGGCTTCGAGGCAGAAATTGATTCTTACCTCGACAGCGATGAATACCAAAATGCCTACGGGGAAAATATCGTTCCCTATTACCGAGGCTACAAAACCCAGCCAGGACAAAATATGGTTGGGTTTACTCATATGTTTGCTCTCTTGCGGGGAGCTTCCAGTAGCGACTTCAAGGGCAGTCTTTCTGGAAAAACCCCTGTTCTGAATAAATTCGTGATTCAGCAAACCCCCCTACCCATAGTTCCCCCTTCAGGTGGTGCAGTTGGAGATGGTTGGGCATTCCAAGAGTCTGGTATCAATTCACGTACTCGTGCTGGATTAGGCGCCTCAGCAGAAGGCAAAGTTTATCGCATTACTGTGACTGGATATCGTTCTTCAGCAACGACTGTGATGAACCGAGTCTCTAAATTTCGCTCTAGCAATCAAGCCTATCTCGTACCATTTGATAGGCTCTCGCAAGAATATCAACGCATCCACAAACAAGGCGGCGTAATTTCCAGCATTACTGCTGTCAACTAACAACCGCTCAAACTTCTGCCTTAACGACTTGGGGAATTATCTCCCTGAGCGTGTTTTTGACAATCACTGATTCCCTGTTTTGAAGCGTTATTTATTCTTAGGAGAAAGTCAATGAGTGTCGTTTTAGATGCGCCAGTAGAACTTTGGCCTACCAGCAGCTCCGATGATAAACAGGCGGTAATTCGCGCTGTTTACAAGCAAGTATTGGGCAATCCCCATGTCATGGAAAGTGAACGCCTGACGATTGCAGAATCCAAGTTGTGCGATGGCACGATAACGGTACGAGAATTTGTCCGCGCTGTGGCTAAATCTGACTTTTATCGCCGTCGGTATTTTGAATCCTGCGCTCCTTACCGCTTTGTCGAGCTAAACTTCAAACATTTGTTGGGTCGCGCTCCTTTAGCTCAAGAAGAACTTTCTGAGCATATTTGTCGGTGTACGCAAGAAGGCTACGATGCCGAAATTGATTCTTATCTCGATAGTCCAGAATATCAGGAAAAATTTGGCGAGAATACCGTTCCTTATTATCAAGGAGCAAAAAGTCAAGTCGGACAAAAGCAAGTCGGTTACAATCGTACCCTTTCCCTGTATCAAGGTTATGCAGGAGTTGATAGTGCTTTTACCGCTTCTCGCTTAGTAGATTTTGTGGCTGGCAATAGCGGTAACAAGATTACTTTACCAACAACAGGCGGTCGGATCAGTGCTTACAAAGATGCCACCGAAAAGACTTTCAAGATTTTAGTCAAGGGGTCTAAATTTGATAGTCCTCGCCGACTAAGTAACACTGAATATCTTGTATCCGGTGCGAATATGACTCCGCAAATTCAGCGAATTCATCGTGCAGGTGGCAAAATTGCCAGCATCACAGAAGTTGCTTGAGGCATAGAGTGATTAGCGGGTAGAGAAGTAAAAATTTACTTCTCTATCCCTCTCTGAAACAATCGCGATTTTTATCTTATCACCCTCGAAATTATGAAAGCGATAACGATATAAACCGATAGTTTTTCTGTACTCAACAACAGATGTGTTCGCCTCTGTCAAGCTATTTCAACCAACATTAACTTTTTTTACACTCTCAATCAAACTTTCTTTAATTAACGTTAGGAAAAAACAATGTCCAGTTTAACAGCAGCTTTCGTCAGTGACCCAGTAGAACTGCGCTCCAATGCAACGGAAGACGATTTACAAGTCGTTATTCGTGCTGCTTACCGACAGGTGTTAGGAAATGCTCACCTGATGGAAAGTCAGCGTCTCACCAGTGCTGAATCATTGCTTCGCAATGGTGATATTACGGTGCGTGAATTTGTCAGACAAGTGGCAAAATCAGACCTCTATCAGTCTCTATTTTTTAACACCAATTCTGCCTATCGGTTCATCGAGTTAAACTGCAAGCATTTACTGGGTCGCGCTCCTTTAGAACAGACGGAGATTTCTGAGCACGTCCAAATTTGTAACGGTCAAGGCTATGAAGCCGAAATCGATTCTTATATCGATAGTGACGATTACAGCCAGAACTTTGGCGAGAATATTGTGCCTTATCCTCGGAACATTCGCAGCCAAACTGGTATCAAGAATGTCGGGTTTAATCGGATGCTTTCTTTGCTGGGAGGAGCAGCTACTAGCGATAGTAGTAATCAAGCTCAATTAATTGCTACAGTTGCTAGCAATCTGCCTCAGAAAATTAAACTTTCTAGCGTTGGTAACAGTGGAGCCTCTAGCACAACTGGTAAACGTTTTCGGATTACTGCTGCTAAGTCTGGTGGTGCTAAGGTCAGAGTGAGCAATATCAGCTATGAAGTCAGCTATGCTCAAATGTCTAAGCAAATTAAAAATATTCAGAAAATGGGAGGCAAGATTCTCAGTATTACTGAAGTTGGCTAAATTTACCTAGACTTCACCTTTGTCTTCATTAAAGTTTGGTATCTCCTGCTTTCTATAGAGCGAGTTTATTATTCGCTCTTTTTCTTCTATGCAACAGTTGAGAATAAAAATAAATGACTCAGTTTTCAAGCTGAGAATCTGAAAGATGCTACCCCCAATAGCTTGTAAAAAAATTCAGGCTTGGATCAGAAGTCGTCACCTAATTTTTTGCGGTCAATTGCTAGTTTTTGAAACTTTAGACTATCCAGCAGTTGAGCGATTTGAGGAATGTGTTAACAGTCTAGGAGGGTGCTTAATTTCTGTTGAACCAGCCAAACGACTTTGGATGGGAAATCATCGACAAGTGATTCTCTATCAGGCTAAAGCCAGTTTGCATACACCTCATCATGAACTGCGACAATATTGGTTCAAGTACGGCTGTTTTCAGACTCGATTTGATCAAAGAGCTTAGCTATAACAACCGCCCAGGTTATTAATTATTAAAATATCTTTGATTATTTGCATAATTAGGAACTTTTTGGTTAAAATAAAGAAAAATTATACTTTGTTGTGACTATGGATATTCACGAAATCGAAACGTCTCTGAACAATCCTGATTTTCAGTATCGACTCAAGGCCGTCGCGGCTCTCAAGGATTATCAACCAGAGATTGCCGTTCCCTTGCTCAAGGCCAAACTCGATGACCCGGAATTCTTAGTACGTTCCTTTGTCAGCAGAGCATTTGGGACACAACAAACCGCTGAATCCTTCGCCGCATTGCTCCAAATCATGAAATTTGATAATACGCCGAATGTGCGAGCTGAAGCTGCTAATTCTCTTTCGCTGTTTGGTCGATGTGCTGCATCTCATTTAGTCTCGACTTTTTTTCAGGATGACCACTGGTTGGTTCGTCGTAGTATTCTGGCGGTTTTGGTTGATATGGAGTGCGAAAGCGAGCTCTTTGAGGTCTGTATGGAAGCCTTAGCTGGCGAAGATATGACCACCCAGGAAGCGGCTGTGGATGCACTTGGTACATTAGCCGGAACGACTCAGGAACCGGCTGCACTTTCTCAGTTATTAATGCTGGCTAATTCGGAGTATGAACGTATGCGTCAGCACGTCGCATCTGCTTTACAGCATTTTGATGCTCCGCAGGCTAAGGAAATTTTAGGTCAACTTCGGCAAGACTCAAATCATCGAGTTGTTGCTACTGCTTTAGAAAATCTGCTTTAGACAATAATAAGGAAGTTGATTAAGCTTGACTAAAAGTTTTTAACCCACTGATTAAATGGTCAAAAGAGAGACTCAATAAATCCCGGTCTTCAGAATTAAAATGCTGCAAACTAACTTTTTTCAACTGTTCTAGTCCACAGAGCATCGCCGAAACAGGAACCCGCAATTCTAGATACAGTAGCTCCATGTTTTTGAGTCCTTCTTGGCTAGTAAATTGAGGATTGTTACCTGCAATTCCATAGGTGATACAGCGTAGGAACTGCCAAAAATCTCGCCAACAGGCTTCAGCACGTTCGGGAGGATAAAGATCATTACCAGGCTCAGTGATATCGGGAAAGTCCGCTAATACCTTTTTCCTCGCATCAGCAACAATATTAGGAGCTTGCTCTCGCAATAATCTGGCTTTTTCTAGCATTAAAGAGAGATGAGGATGAAGATTTTTAATGCGTTCTAAATCCTCATCTGTGAGATATCGACTTTGATTGTCAGCATCTTGAAAAATGGCAATTACTTCATCTGAATATAAGTTTTTCCACGTGGCAAAACTGACAATTCTCGCTTGGGGAATTAATTGCTTGGCTCTTTCACTTAATTGCATATTTATTAAATTACACTCACTTAATTTACTAGGATAGACTAAAATTATGAGCGGGTTGATTAAGATTTATTACAAATGCAGCCGTTTAATGATGGCTGGTACGCGATTTTTCTGGGTAATCCTGAGCACACAACAGATTTTTGTAACGAAATATTACTTTGTTTGTCAAATACAGAGACAAGATTTAAGGTAATCCCGTATGATCTTGTTTTGAGGGAAAGATTGAAGGAGCTAGATTTTAATCTATGTTTAAGCCGTTTCAGGAATTCTTAGAAAAAGAACTGGTTGGACGTTTTGCTCTAGAGAGTCGTCCCATTCCCTCTGGGTTAGAATCGGTGGTGAGTGAAAGAGGCAAAAATCCCGCGACGATTCAAAGTTGGTGCTATCAATGTCCCGAATTGCGAAAGATTCGTTATACCTACATTGATGCTGGAGAAACGGCACAAATTTTCAATAGTGTCATTTATCCGAATTATAATTACGATCTGCCTTTGCTAGGAATTGATTTTTTAGCATTTGGACAGAAGAAAATCTTGGTTGTCTTGGATTTTCAACCTTTATTCCGCGATCGCGCCTACATAGACAAATATATCGGGCCAATGAGCGCAATTAAGGATAAATACAAAGATTTAACGCAAGACTTAGAAATGAAGTTTTACGATGCGAATCAGTATTTTTCTAAGAACTTGCTATTTGCTAAAACAGATGCAGAAACGGTTGTAAGTCGTTTATTTCCAGCCTATCAAGAATATGTCCAGTTGTATTGGCAAATGCTAGAGCAAGCCTCCCCGCTTAACTCTCCCGAAGAGATGCAGCGGATTGTGAAGGCACAGAAAGATTACGATCAGTATAGTGCGGAACGTGATCCAGCATCAGGGCTATTCGGCAGCTATTTTGGGCATGAATGGTCAGATCGGTTTCTGTACGAATTTTTGTTTGAAGATGCTGTTCCCTTAGCAGTTCCAGCGGGAGTAAGATAAGTTAAAAATGACTCTTTATCAGCCTTTCTTAGATTACGCTATCCCACTTCTAAAAGAACGACTTGACTTGGCGCCCTATCCCATTCCCGCAGGTTTTGAACGGAAAGAAGCTCTAACTGGAAAGGGAAAAAAAGAGCAGTTGGTTGTGACGACAAGTCATGCTTTTAAGTCCTCAAAATTACGGCAAATTCGGGCAGCTCATGTTGAGGGTGGTGATGCTCTACAGGTACTTAATTTTGTGATTTTCCCCCAGTTAAATTATGATTTGCCCTTTTTTGGGGCGGACTTAGTAACCTTGCCGGGGGGACATTTAATTGCTTTAGATATGCAGCCTCTTTTTCACGATGTTGCTTACCAGAAGCAATACTCAGAGCCAATTTTGCCGATTTTTAACAACTATCAAAAGGAGTTGCCTTGGGGAGGAGATTTTCCTGACGAGGCAAAACCTTTCTTTTCACCTGCTTTTCTTTGGACTCGTCCCAAAGAAACAGAGGCTGTGCAAACTACGGTCTTTGAAGCTTTTAAGGATTATCTTCAAGCTTATCTCGATTTGGTGGAGCAAGCGCAACCTGTCACAGATAGTCAGCGACTTGGAGAGATTCTTGAGGCACAGCGACGTTATATTAATTATCGTGCTGCCAAAGATCCCGCTAGAGGAATGTTTACGCGGTTCTATGGTGAGGAGTGGACTGAGGAATATATTCACGGTTTTCTGTTCGATTTAGAACGCCACATTCCCGAAGTTCAACAATCAGTCTAAACTTATCCTACCTGAGAGCGAAGACTCTGAGCTGTATTGTTACGAGTAAAAGCATTCCAAGTTCCTAATTCTTTGGGATCGCGACTACAAAGCATGGCTTTCATCTCTTGGGTGAGTCCTTGTGCTAGGGTAAAATCAGCGCCAGCAATACTCTTTAATTGCTCTAAATTTGCCCCGGTTAAGTCAGCCCCTCGTAAATCCGCTCCTTGTAATTCGACTCCAATCAATATAGTGTTTCGTAAATAAGCACCAGTCAGAAAGGCATTCTGAAGACTTGCCCCACTTAAGGCTGCTCCCTCTAAATTGGCCCCAGTTAAATCTGCTCCACTGAGATAAGCACCTCGCAGATTACAGCCGTGTAAATCTGCTCCTCTGAGGTAAGCTGTATTTAGAAAAGCTCCACTGAGATTGGCTTGGGGACCAATTGCTCCTGAATTTTTGTAATTAAAACCCTCTGACCAAAGAGTATGAGCATCATATTGAGCTAATTTTAATTTAGCCTCTTGTAGCTGGGCATCGACTAAATTACAGCCCCGTAACTCTGCACGAAAAAGATAGCTTTCTTGTAAATTCGCTCCACTCAAATTGGCATCTCTGAGATTTGCCCTTCGTAAATCAACCCCTTGGAGATTTGCCCCTTGCAGATTGGTTTGACTAAGGTTTGCCCCAATCAAGTTTGATCCACTGAAATCAATACCAGATAAATCCATCTGGCTGAGGTTGATTCCCGCGAGGTTGCTTTGAGCTAGACTTTTCCCTTGCTGAATAGTTGCCAAGATTTCAGTTGCAGAAATGGGTTCGGAGAGGAAAGATGAGTGTTGACGAGGTGACATTATGTTTTTCTGAAAATTTATTGATCGAGTTGCTCAAAATTGTCCTGTGTCATTTATCCTAGAATTTGAAGGATTCCAGACTGACGTTTGTTTATTTTTCTTAACCAAAATCAGCTCTGATTCCCAGTTCTGCTAAGCTCAGGTCAAAGCCTAAATCCCCGTTTTTTAATGAGATTTGTCTCAATCCCTCTGATTCCTCTCGCTAAGTTGACACAGAAATGCTGCTAACACCACCTATGACTATGATGGATTTCTTTCGCAAGAGTGAGGGCGTTTGGTTTACTCAGCGAACAGTCCATAATTTTGATACTGCTGCGGCTGATGAGTCGGGAGAATCCAATGTCATCGTTGAAGTTTTGTCAATAGATGATCCCAGACTTTTAGATGTTTGTCAACAGCAGAATGTCGATCCCGCTTTAGTTAGTGGGGGATGCAGTTTTATGTGGCAGGACAATTTAGATGATACAGTTCCGAACCAAAACTATGCTGCTATTCTTTTAGATGTGCCTAATCCTACTAATCCGAGAACGGGCAAGTTTCTGCGAAATCGAGGCTATGTTGAAGGTATTCCGGTCATCGGTATTTACCATTTTGCGGATGATGGGGTGTTGACTATTGAGACGGAATATGAGACTAATCAAGGACAGGAACGCTGTTGGTTTATTAACGATCATTTTCGGGTACGGGTGATGACTGTGCAGATGATAAATGGGGTTAAACAAATGGCATACTGTTCTGAGCGTCGTTGTGTTTCTCACTCTGCTTTAGAAGAGATGATTGAACACAATCGCTTGAGATTTTCTGGGGTGGGTGTGCTGTCACCTTAAAGCACAAATATCGAGTCTCTTGAAATCCCAGCTACAAACACAGTCAAAATATCCTGGTGATTGAAATTGCGGTAACATAAACAAAAAATATTCAGACGACTGCAATTGCAGCTACACACAAATTTCGACTCGACTACCCGGACTAATTATTAAACTATCAAAACTATGTCTGACAACGAAGAATTGAATCCATCTGATAATCAACAAACAGTTGGCAATTTACCAGAGACTAATGTTGAAGAATTGGCCGAAGTAATTGCTGAATTTGAGAAATATCGCGAACGTTTGGTTAATGAAACGATGACGGCGGCACAAAAGGCAAAATTACCTCAGAAGGCGGCGATGGCTAAAATTGAGCCGGAACTTGCTAAGATTGATGCTGGACTGGAGAGTCTTCGCGCTCAAATGGCGGCTTTAACTACTAATAATTAGGTGATAATTATGGTCAATTCTAATGCTCAAGCTGAGGCACATCCCATTATATTGGCTCACGCTGAAACAGATGCTTTTCTTCGGGAAGTTACTGAACAAATAGATTTAGATACTTTCGATGCTAATGATTCCAATCTGTTGAAGCGGTTGGTTGAATGTTTGGGAGATACGCGGGGGATGACTCGACTGCGTTTCGCGGAAACTTTGGCTGAAATTGGGGAAGCGGCGACTCCTTTTTTGTTGGATGGTTTAGCAAATCATGTTAATCCGGTTGTGCGGCGTGCTGCTGCTAAAACTCTGACTTTGATTGCTGATCCGACTGCGGTTCCTCATTTAATTCATGCTTTGTTGAATGATCAGGATACGGTAGTTAAGGGTTCATCAATTGGGGCGTTGGCGAGGATTGGGGAGCCGTCTGTGCAGGCTTTGTTGGATATTTTAGGGTCAACTGATTTGCCAGAGAGTACGATCGGTCATGCGGCTTGGGCGTTGGCTTTTATTGGGGCGGGGGCGAAGGAGTATTTGTATCAGGCGATCGCGTCTGATTCGCCTGTGGTGCGCGGTGCGGTGGTGGGTGCGATCGCCAAGGTTGCACAGGAAGAACCGAAGGATGAATTATTCGAGATTTTGGTTAAGTCTCTGACGGATGTTGATGTGGATGTGCGTTGTGAGGCGGCGGCGGCTTTAGGAAATCTGGCTTATAAACCTGCAATTCCTAATCTGATTGAGTTGCTGGATCGGAGTGATGGGGAAACTCGTAGGGCGGCGGCTTTGTCTTTGATGAAAGTGGGCGATCGGGCTGCGATCGAACCGCTACAAGCTGCATTAGCAAAGGAATCAGAAGCGGCGATTCAAGGTGTGATTAAGTTGGCAATTTCTCAAATTAAGTAACTAAAAGTATGACTGAATCTGGAACGGGGCGGATGTTGCTTTCTCATAATTTTGATATGCCAGAGGGTGTTTTTCCCACCTTAAGTAGGGAAGAATTTACTCGGGTATTTGCTGAGGGTTTAAGTCAATATCCTGAGATTAAGTGTCGTCAATTAAATCATGGTCATTGGATGGTAGAAGTTTTATTTTCTACTGATGCTTTTTCTCCGCCTCAAGTGGGAGAATTTTGTGCTCAAAGTTTGGTGGATAAGCGGATGAGTCAGGGGAAAGCCGATGATTCTTTTCCTGATATTTTGATTTTAGCGGGATTGAAGAAGACTCCTCCTTTGAGTAGCGATGCTGATGCGTTGCAGACGGGAGAATGGGGGGTTGATGTGGTGGAAACTCAGTCTGCTGAGAGTTTTTTGATGGCGATGGGGTGGGAGGAGAAAACGGGGGGGAAAAGTATTGAGGATGTTTTTAAGGTTGAAAGGAGAAAGGGGTAAAGGGTGAGTTAATGTGCCAGGATATCTTTTTGATTGATACTGTTTGTTATCCTTGAGACTCCGCCAATTTACAGGCTGCCCAATAAGCTGTAGCAAATTCAGTTTCCATTTGTAAAACATCAGCTTGATACTCCGCAGCGCTTGCCATTGCTGCTAGTGCTGCATAAATTTATGCTCGCTTCAGCTTGGCTAATTCTCGACTAATAGCCCATAATAAATTCATCACGACTTTTTACTTTTTCCTGGTTTACGGCTCGATAAGTCGCTTATAGCAAATTAACAAGAAAAAGGATTTTTTATTCAATTTTAGGAGGTGCAATCAAAGTTACTCCTAACTGAAACATGAATGTTATGTAGATATATATTAAGTGTTTTTTGGCGTTGCATAATAGCGGGGTGATTGTGATTTTATTGGTGGAATAAACCCATGAACCCGAAGGCGTGTATTTTCACAGCAGCCGGGACACCCTACAATAATCATCCTCAAATTGTGCAATGCCAATTTTTGGGATATGTGTTCCAAAAGTCTGTAAAACAAGAAGCATCCTGACTCTGAAATAGGGAATAAAGAATCCCATAATCACGCTTGCCCCTGATTCATTTCTACTGCCAATACATACATCAACCCTGGGGGGATGACAAAGAGGCTATTGAGATACACCGAATCAGGGTTGCAGCCCGCATACCTTGTTGATCAAAGCGGCGTTTATTTCGAGTTATATATACTGTAGTTGCGGTCTAACACTTCGATCGCCAAAACCCATATCACACTATCCATAGGACAATAAGGCTAGGAACTAACGGAGCGATCGCACGCTCATTGAAGGGCGATCGACCTACTGGTAATTTTGAAGTATTGGGTTTTGCGATCGCTGACCGTCGCAACTCCTTCAGTCAATCAAGGCTCGTTTACAAACCTCAAGTCCTTGACTTAAGCATTGTTCTCGCCACTTGCGAGATATGGGTGCAAACATTTCTACCAACTGGTCTTTTGTCCATTCATATTTCTGATGTGACTTACCCCACCAGTAAGCACGATTCTCCGCCCGCAATGCCTTCAAGACTTGAATCGTTGAGTAAGTGCCAAATTCTGCAGTTAGTAAATCATAGCGACACTGTGGTAGAAGAGCTTGGCACCAAGTTTTTAATCCACCGCGAATGGGATATGACACACCTTCTGTACTGTTCGGTTCTATTGTTTCTGCTCCAAATCGTTGAGCTAGTCTTGAACAAGATTCTGATGTTGCAGATGCGTCAAGCAAAAGCTTATAAGTTCCCGAACGTCCTAAACCTGTGTGGAAATCAATATGCACTACCTCTGAAGCATTACCAATCCATTGGGGCAAATTGCTAGCTAGAATCTCTTGAGTTTTGGATGCAGCATGACCGCCAAAAAAAAGCCCCTTTGGAAAATCGTATTGCCCTACAGGAAAAGTGTTTCTCAAACTCGTCATTCCATATCTCAATATCAGCCAGAGAGCTTGAATCATATAAGATTCAAATCGTGATGGAGGTGAAGTTGGATTGAGAAAAGAATTGAATTTAGGATAATCTTTGGGGCTGCCCTCAAAAACTTCTTCTGGCAACAAAAAGTTACGATTTAAATCTATGTTGTTTTCATTCCAACGTCGTCGCCATGCAAAACCATAAGGATTCAGAGCATGAATAAATACAACCTTAATATCAGGCGACAACGATGTGAGAAGTTGCTGCTTTTCTAACAAGGTAAGTTGGATTGCCGAGCCCATAAAGCCTTCTACTCCATGCAAGCCACTAGAAATGACTACACATCGTCGTGGGTTGGAAGAACCACCGATCGCCACATCAATAGTTAATTCTTCACCAGTTGGACTAACCCGATCGATTGGATAGGCTGTGTGCTGATAACCCAAAGATGAAGATGCTGCTCGAAATCGCTCTCGTGCAGTAATGTAGTTGGGTGAAAATGCTTCTGAATAGCTCATAAATCTTCATTACCCACCACTAACCTTACAATTATGCCTGAAAAGATAACTCACACCGCATAACTATTAATTATACTGTAGTTGCGGTCTAACACTTCGATCGCCCTTAACAAAGATCGGACTCTTGGCATAACAATAACGCTTTGCCGTTCGGTTAGTATTCCCTTTTATTCTAGCAAGTATAGAAATAAGAACAATTAAGAGTAAAGACTAAAAAAGATAGTGCATCAACCTAACTATTAATTTGGCTGTATAGTTATACCATTACCAGCTCCGCAATCTGTTCCTTGGACTTTCCAGAAAACATCATAGCCTTCCCGTCAGCCTCCACCATGAAGTGATGCCCATTGTCAGTAATAAAGTGCCAAGCGACTATTCTTTTGCCACCGTACTCATTCATTGTATCGCCTGCCGTAACGCGCTCAAGCTTATGGCCGGCTGCATCACACAAGGCTCGTATCAGTTTAATGTATTTCGGCTCGGCAGCACGGGCCTCGGCTCGCCGGGCCTCGCGATCGGAAATACTGAATGCTCGTCGAGTGACTTCCTGTTGGATTCGATCTTCTGGTACAACAATCAGGTCGGGGCGCGCTTTTAACCAGTTAGCATTTAATCGTTCGAGACTCTCCTCTTGTGCGATCGAATAAAAGTCCTCATTGATGCCATTTAGCCTGTCTCTCTCAGCATTTTCGCCGAATAACCCACTCGAAAAGAACGATGCTAACTTTGTCTTTCCTGCTGTAACCAGCGCCTCTCCTTTTGCAAAAAGATCGGTATGTTGTGTCGCGCCGATTTGCCCAAGGCCTTCTTTAACTAGCGCGATGACCGCAGGCTGCCACCTTGTGTTATAGACAAACTGAGCAAAACCACCATTATTCACCTGCCCGAGGTAATAATCAACGTAGTAACTGAGGAGTGCGTCGTGAGAAATTTCTGAGAGATTCAGAAGCTCTTCAAATAGTGCATTCACAAAGTCAATATTTGATTGGATCGTCGCGCGGATATCATCGCTATTCATGCTTTCCGCTGAGAGCACGACCGCATCTTTCGAGCCAAGTATGTCGTCACTCATTTTTCCGTCTCCCTCTTAGGCTAAAACTTTTTATGTGGCCCAACTATTAATTATATTGCAGTTGCAACATTGAACATAGCCTATCAAGCTCTTTTATGCTTTTTGAGGAACGACAATACTGAAAATCACATCAGCGTTCATCTGTGTTTATCTGCTGAAATCTGCGGTTTAAAAATCCCAATCTAATCGATTTACTTCGATCCGGTATATAGAAAACCCCCAAACCATTTTAAAAGTCAAGTTTGGGGGTTTTCTTCCTAAATGCAGTTTAAATCACAACTTACTCGGCTCGATCGCCGGAGCACGTAGAGACACAGTTTTATCCGCAGCAGCCTTAGCCACAAGCGACGGCACAGAATCGCGCAACTTTGCAGTCAACTGTACAGTAGTCGCATCGTAAACTTGAGTCAGCATCTTCGGATACAAACCAATGCCAATAATCGGCACTAACAGAGCCGCAATAATAAACACTTCTCGCGGTTCGGCATCCACCAATTCCTCGTGAGCCGACAATTCCTTATTCTCAGGCCCGTAGAAGATTTCACGCAGCATCGACAGCAGATAAATCGGAGTCAAAATCACCCCGACAGCAGCTAGAAATACCACACAAACCTTAAACACCGGATTGTAAGCATCGCTGGTTGCAAAACCTACAAACACCATTAATTCTGCTACAAAACCGCTCATTCCCGGCAAAGCCAAAGAAGCCATAGAACAAGCAGTCCACATCGCGAAAACCTTACGCATTTTCTGCCCGACACCGCCCATTTCGTCGAGCATGAGCGTGTGAGTGCGATCGTAAGTGCAACCCACCATAAAGAACAAACTCGCCCCGATTAAACCGTGAGAAACCATTTGCAGCATTGCACCGCTCATTCCCAAATCGGTAAACGAAGCTATCCCAATCAGCACAAACCCCATGTGCGAAATCGAAGAATAAGCAATTTTCCGCTTCAAATTTCGCTGAGCAAAGGAAGTTAAGGCCGCGTAAACAATGTTAACCACACCCAAAATTACTAAAATCGGTGCGAAGGTAGCGTGAGCATCCGGGAGCATTCCCGCATTCATCCGCAGCAAAGCGTAACCGCCCATTTTTAGCAGAATTCCTGCTAGCAACATGTGGGCGGGTGCGGTTGCTTCCCCGTGAGCATCAGGGAGCCAAGTGTGCAGTGGAAAAATCGGCAGTTTGACGCCGTAAGCTATCAAGAAACCTGTGTACAGGAGCAATTCTACATTGGGGGCGTAATCTTTAGCTGCGATCGCCCGCATATCGAAAGTCACCGTATCGCCGTAAAATGCCATCGTCAGCCCGCCCAGCAAAATAAACAGCGAACCGCCTGCGGTGTATAGAATAAACTTAGTTGCTGCGTAGAGGCGTTTTTTGCCGCCCCAGATTGACAAAATCAGGTAAATTGGGACTAATTCCAGTTCCCAAACTAGGAAAAACAGCAACATATCCTGTACGGCAAAAACTGCGATTTGGCCGCCGTACATTGTCAGCATCAAAAAGTAAAAAAGCTTCGGTTTAAATGTGACCGGCCAAGCCGCTAAAGTAGCCAGAGTAGTAATAAAACCAGTCAGCAAAATCAGCGGCATCGATAAACCGTCAGCACCCACAGACCAGTTCAAATCGAGTTGCTGCACCCAAGTATAGCTTTCTACCAGTTGCAAATCTGGATTGCTGAAGTCGTACTGAGTGTAAAAAGCGTAAACAAGTAGGGCAAAATCGATCAAACCCACAATTAGGGCATACCACCGCACCGTCTTGCCATCCTTATCGGGAATTAAAGGAATCAGCAAGGACGCAGCAATGGGAAACAGAATTGTTGTTGTTAACCAAGGAAAGTTAGCTGTATCCATTGCGTTTTAAAATGATCCATCAGTTATTAGGTTTAAACACATTTTGCCAATTTTGGCCTAAATTTTATACTTTCTTTAGACGGAACATTTTTTTTTGCTATTATTTGGACAAATTATGCGATCGCAACTGTTCATTTTAATGAAAGATTTATTTCTATTTGCTAATTGGCTAGGGTGAGTTATTGAGCTAATACCATTTCTTAAAATATCTCCTCGTGGGGATACGGCAATGCCCAAAGCGTGTAAAATTAACCCTAAAAACTTTTGTATCTTTCGTTGCTCGCCCAGTTCAGATCCCCCTAAATCCCCCTTAAGAAGGGGAGTAGGGGTTGACTTTGAGAGAATACTCTTGTTCCCCTCTTATCAAGGGGGGTTAGGGGGGATCTAGACTTCGAGACAAACAAGAGATACAGTCGGTTGGACATTAAGTTGACACTAAATGCCGTGTCCCTACCGATTTAACTGACTCCAGAAACGATCGCAAAACCCAGAACTGCGACAAACACAATCAAGGCATAAAATTGAGCGCGACCGCTCTCAAAGTATTTCAAACCTTCGCCGCTAACCAGGGTGATAAACCCTGTTAAGTTGACGACACCATCGACGACTCGCAAATCCACTTCCATGACTTGCCGCGCTAAACGGCGACTGCCTTTGACAAAGAGAAAATCGTTGATATCGTCGAGATACCACTTGTTCAGAGAGAACTCGTAAAGCGGTTTGATTTTTTGGGCGATCGCACTTGGGTCAATTTTACGGCTCAAATACATCAGAGAAGCCAAAGTAATGCCCAACAAAGCAATACCTACAGAGCTTCCGCCCATAATCAAAAATTCCGTCAAATTGAACTCAGCAGCGTGTTCCAAAACTTCTTCGAGAGACTCGCCCGGAGCGCGAACAAACTGCTCGAAATAATTGGCAAACGGCGTACCGAGAAAACCGATAAACACAGAAGGTACTGCCAGCAACACTAGCGGCAGAGCCATTGTCAGAGGAGATTCGTGAGGCAAATGGTCGTGATCATCGTGACTGTCGCCAGTTGATGCCAATTCCTTAACGTTCATCGCTCCGGGGCCGAAAACAACACCGGGTTGCAGGAGTTGCTGTTTGATGGCGCTGTCATTTCCCCGGAATTCGCCCTCAAAGGTGCTGAAATACATTCGGAACATATAAAACGCGGTCATCCCGGCCGTCAGCCAGCTAACAGCCCACAGAGCGGGATTTGCGGAGAAGGCGCTGGCGAGGATTTCGTCTTTTGACCAGAAACCTGCAAACGGCGGAATTCCGCAGATTGCTAAATTGCCGATCAAAAAGCAACTAGCGGTAATCGGCATATATTTCCGCAAGCCGCCCATGACTCGCATATCTTGAGCGAGTGCGGGGTTGTGGCCTACAACTGCTTCCATACCGTGAATCACTGAACCTGAACACAGGAACAGCATTGCTTTGAAGTAAGCGTGTGTCATCAAGTGGAAAAGTCCGGCACTGTAAGCGCCGACGCCCATTGCCATCACCATGTAGCCGAGTTGGGAGATGGTGGAGTAGGCGAGGCCTTTTTTGATGTCATTTTGGGTAATCGCGATCGAAGCACCCATAAATGCCGTAAAACAGCCGGTACAGGCGATCAAATTCATGACTGCCGGCAACCCTTCAAACACTGGGTACATCCGAGCGATCAGGAATACGCCTGCGGCTACCATTGTCGCGGCGTGGATTAAGGCCGAAATCGGTGTCGGGCCTTCCATTGCGTCTGGCAGCCAGACGTGGAGGGGGAATTGAGCGGATTTGGCTGCTGGCCCCAAAAATATGAGGACGCCGAAGATTGTCGCCAGAGTTGCGCTGAGAGCACCGGATTCGACTAAGGAGTGCAGGCGTTCGCCCATCACCTCAAATTCAAAGCTGCCGGTGGCCCAGTAAATGCCGAGGATGCCCAGCAGTAGGCCGAAGTCGCCGACGCGGTTGGTGACAAAAGCTTTTTGGCAAGCGTCAGCAGCGGGTTTGCGATCGTACCAAAATCCGACTAGCAGGTACGAGCACATACCTACCAGTTCCCAGAAAATGTAAATCTGAACGATGTTTGGACTGATTACGAGACCCAACATCGACGCGCTGAAGATGCTCAGGTAGGCGTAAAAGCGCACGTACCCGTCATCGTGAGCCATGTAGCCGTCGGTGTAAATCATCACCAAAAAGGCGACCGTAGTGACGATCGCCAGCATCACCGACGTTAGGGGGTCGATAATATAGCCCATATTCAGCGAGAAGTCGCCAGCAGAAGCCCACTGAATACTGCGGGTGTAGGGTGCGTGGCCCTGTAGTTGACTCCACAGCAATGCGAAGGAGAGTACCATTGACCCGCCGAGTGCGGAGACGATTAATATCGCATTCGCTTGTCGGAGCTTGTTGGTTGCCTGGTTAAAGGTGATTAAACCTAGACCTACTAGCATTGCGCCTGCCAGTGGCAGGACAGGAATCAGCCAAGCATATTGATAAAGCAGTTCCATGACTGATAGGTAGTTTAAAGTTTCTACTAGATATTGCCAAAACTGTAAACAATTGTGACACACGCCTGCGCCACTGGGCCAAAATACTTGATCCAATTCTTTAAGTATTGTTATAGCTGAGTGCCATTGCGAGCGAGACGATCGCACTACTTTTTTCATAGCAAGCGAGACGATCGCACTAAACGCCGCAAATTATTATTCCGGTGGAAACTAAAACTCCACGACAAATCTCACAGTCCTGTACCTTCAATACGGCGAGATTTATTTTGGTGTCAGATGGTTGATGGAAAAATGGGGAAAGCCTTCTGCTTCCGACATAAAGCCGAAGACCTTCTCAACAAGAGCCGAATGCCTTGGAACCCTTACCTGTTGGCTACTTCCTGAAGTTGCAGCCGTTGAGATGGGGAAGCTACGTGAGCCGCCAGCATCCAGGAATCCAGAGTCCGCCGCAGTTCCTCCCGCCCTTGGTACTCTTCAAATCTAAATCGAACTTTATCGCCCTCAAACAAAATCAGCGTGGGCAGACTTGTCAGCCGGTAAGTGTGGGCCAACTTGAAACATTGATCAGCATTCACCCCTACGAGCTTGACTTTTTCTGCCCACTGTGCCTCAAAAGTCTTAAGCGTGGGGTCGATCGCGCGGCACAAACCGCACCAAGGAGCCGAAAAGTGAACTAAAACGGGGGTAGAGGCTTGAAACACCTCTTGTGCAAAAGTGCGTTCGCTAACCGACAACACCATGAGCCCTCAAAATTTAATAATTTTTTTTCTATCCTAGGGATCATGCTACCAGTATATGTTCCTAGTGACACGCATCAAAAAAGGATGAATTTTCCACAGCAGACCCGTAAAAATGACTACACCTAGGTAGGAAGGGCGCAGAAACTCAAGCACATCAAGGGTTTGACGCTTTTGTAGGATTGCCAAAAATGGGATAATTGAGGTTCGAGATGTGAGGGTTTCAAATGATTCTCCAAAACGAGCATGAAGTCGCCTGTCGCCGTGCCAAACTCCGAACAGGTGGTGAAGTACCAAACCGATGGAAGTGACGAGGGTAAAGCTAGTGCCAATCCACAGGGTGTGGGCCACGCACCAAATCACCTGTCCCACCATTTGCGGGTGACGGGTGATGCGAATGATGCCAGTTTCGTAGAGGTGAACTTGGGGCTTTTGGACGGCGGCAATTTCTAGGAGGTTGAAAGTTGCTGGGTACAGAAACAGAAAAGAAATTGCCGAAAGTATCCAAACTGCAGGTTTAACTCCGGGTACTCCCTGTACTTGCCAAAGCTGTACGCCGTCGTAGCGGTGGTTGAAAAAGTAGACAATCAGAATGACGGCTAGCGGCAAACTGACAAGGGCAAACAAAACGCGGTAAAGTCTCGGCCCGATCAGCTTTTCACCTTTGGGCCGGAGGGCTGCTAAACCGCTGTGGGCGATCGCAAAAACCAGTAACAAGCCCAGAATAACTAAGTGGGAGTCAAGCGCCAAGTCGATCGTCATTGCAAATATTAAGAAAAGTTATTGATTCTCGGCCAATTTGTGTCACAAAGTATCTATGGGAGCATTCAGCGGTTATCAGTCAGTTAACTGTTCACTGTTCGCTGTTGACTGTTCGCTGTTCGCTGTTGACTGTTCGCTGTTGACTGTTCGCTGTTTGCTGTTCGCTGCCTACAGTCAACCGTCAACCGTCAACTGACAACTGACAACTGACAACTGACAATTTAGATATATGTCTGACCTTCCTTTCACTTTAGACCAGTTACGCATTCTCAAGGCGATCGCCTCTGAAGGAAGCTTCAAACGCGCTGCCGACAGCCTCTATGTATCCCAGCCCGCAGTTAGCTTGCAGGTGCAAAACTTAGAGAGACAGTTGGACGTGCCGCTGTTTGACCGGGGGGGGCGGCGGGCGCAACTGACCGAAGCCGGACACCTGCTGCTGAGTTACGGCGAGAAAATTTTATCGCTTTGCCAGGAAACTTGTCGAGCTCTGGAAGACTTGCAAAATCTGCAAGGCGGTACTTTGATCGTGGGCGCTTCTCAAACAACGGGGACCTATTTGCTGCCCCGGATGATCGGGATGTTTCGCCAAAAGTACCCGGATGTAGCGGTACAGCTTCACGTTCACTCGACCCGCCGCACGGCGTGGAGTGTGGCAAACGGGCAAATCGATTTGGCAATTGTTGGCGGAGAAATTCCTACCGAACTTGTAGAAGCTTTAGAAATTGTTCCTTACGCTGAGGACGAACTGGCTCTGATTCTTCCTCCGTCTCACCCGATGGTACAACAAGAAACTATCCAAAAAGAAGACCTTTACAAATTGCAGTTTATATCCCTCGATTCGCAGTCTACGATCCGCAAAGTAATCGATCAGGTACTGACTCGCTGTGGCATAGACACGCGCCGCTTGAAAATAGAGATGGAACTAAATTCGATCGAAGCCATTAAAAATGCCGTTCAGTCGGGGCTGGGAGCTGCTTTTGTCTCGGTTTCGGCGATCGAAAAAGAGTTGCTTATGGGCGTCTTGCACAAATCTCAAATGGACGAAGTTTTGGTAACTCGCATTTTGTCGCTGATTTACAACCCCAACCGCTACCGTTCTAAAGCAGCAGAGGCTTTCAGCAATGAAATTTTGCCGCAGTTTGCTACTTATTCGACCATTCTGGAGAAGAAAGAACCCCCGGCGCTCGATGTGGGATTCATAGAAATAGGAACCCCCAACTCGGCGGGAAGTTAATCTCTTAGGTCGCTGGCAGTTAGCAGTTCGCGGTTAGTTGAGAAATCGAAATCTGATTTAACAATCACTTTTTCTTCCCTCTTCCCTCTTCCTTCTTCCCTCTTCCCTCTTCCTTCTTCCCTCTTCTTAGCAAACAAAAATGGAAGTTTACTGCACCCGACCGGGCTGCCCGCGCCCTCAAAACTATTTTCCCGACCTCAATGACAGTGCGCTGCTGAAAACGGTGCAGCAAAAGTTTTGCACGGCTTGCGGGATGCCCCTGATTTTGAGGGGCCGCTATTTGCCCGTGAGGTTGTTGGGTCAAGGCGGTTTTGGGGCGGCGTTTTTAGCCAGAGACCGGGATACTCCGGCGATGCGGCAGTGCGTTGCTAAACTTTTGCAGCCGTCGGTAAGTCTGACTCCGCCCCAGCTAAAAATCGCTCAAACTCTGTTTGAACGGGAAGCGGCGGTGCTGGAAGAACTGGGAAACGAACATTCCCAAATTCCGAGTTTGCTGGCTTTTTTTGAGCTGACTGTTACGAGTTTGCAGCCGGGAAAAAACGATCAGTTTTTCTATCTGGTTCAAGAATTTATTGACGGTCAAAATTTGGAGGATGAACTAGCTGTTAAAGGCAAGTTTTCGGAGGCGGAAACGGTGGAGGTGCTGCGGGAAATTTTGAAGGTTCTCGATTTTGTGCACTCTCGCGGTTCGATTCACCGGGATATTAAACCTGCTAATATTATGCGAGGTAAAAACGGTCGGCTTTATTTATTAGATTTTGGGGCTGTTAAACAAGTAACACAAAGTGTTGGGAGTCCAAAAGCTTCGACGGGCATTTATTCTTTGGGTTACGCTCCGCCAGAACAGATGAGCGGGCAAGAAGTTTATCCGGCAACGGATTTGTATGCTTTGGCTGTGACTTGTATTACTTTGCTGAGTGGTTTGCAGCCGACGGAGCTTTTTGATAGTTACAGAAACGAGTGGAATTGGCAGTCGCGGGTGCAGGTAAGTTCGCGTTTGGCTCACGTTCTCGATCGAATGTTATTATCAGCTCCCAGCCAGCGTTTTCAATCTGCGAGGGAGGTGGAAGCGGCTCTGATGTCTCGGCCTCAACAGCCTAACAGCGTCGTGCAGCCGCCGACCCTACGCACTCCGACTCCCCTACCGACTCAGCAGCTACCACCGACTCAGCAGCCTCCTCTACCTGTTCCTGCAACACCTCCAGGAGGGCTACAACCTTCGCAGAGAGCGACTTTTTCGATTTGGGAGGTTTTGTCGGGGGCGGCGTTTACGGGTTTTGAGGGGGGGCTGCTGGCGATCGCCCTGACGAGTTTGTTGCCCTCTCCTAGCTTGAGTATCGGATTGTTGGGGATGATTGTGGCGGGTTTGATTTACGGCCAGTACCGCAGGGCGATCGAACAAACTGAGATGTTGATTATTGGTGCAGGTACTGTGGCTTTGCTGTGGTTTTTCCCGGTTTTACAGACGGCGGCTGTTGCGATTTATCCGAATTCTCCGCTCACTGGCGTGTTATTTGTGGGATGGTTGGGTGCTTTGGGTGCGATCGCTGGCACAGCTATTTTTCGCTTGATTTATAAGTTAATATCTCATATTTTTTAAGCTAACTAAATCGATGCAAAATCAGAAGTTGATTAACCCGAATTGGCTCATTTCTTGGGGCCCAGAAGGCCGATCGCACCCTGGAACTTGGGAAACTTCCGGTTTTGCCATAATCGGAGCTGAACCCACCTTCAGCCCCAATCAGCGATTTGTGCTCGTAGGTGACTGCTGCTTCGATCGCACTCCAATGCTCAAACAACAGATTGATACCGAGGGATTGACCGATTTGGCGATCGTCGGGCGGCTATGGGAACAGTCAGGCCCTCAAACTTTGAGCTTACTGGAAGGACAATTTGCCCTTGCCGTGTGGGATCGAGACGAGCAAACCTTGTGTCTGGGGCGCGATCGCGTGGGAGCAAAAACCCTGTATTACACCCGTACAGGAACGACTCGCTGGATTGCGCCTCGACTGCGATCGCTCAATCCGTATCACGATCGACAACTTGATTTAGTTGCTTTGCGCGACTATTTGTGCTGTGCGTTTGTACCCGGAGCACAAACGCTGTGGGAAGCGGTGCGAGAGTTGCGACCCGGTAGCTACCTGTACTTGCCGGATATTGAGGCGCAGAGATACTGGCAGCCACAGGAGCAAATTACTAACGCCGATCGCCCTTTGGAATGGCACAGTCAACAAGTGCGATCGCTTTTGGAACAACTGGTGCAGTCAGCGCTACCAGCGGGAGAACCAGTCGCAGCATATCTTTCGGGTGGTATTGATTCAAGTTGCGTTGCGGCGATCGCCACAAGGCTGCACGATCGTCCGGTACACACTTTTTCGATGCACTTTGGCGCTCAATATCCCAGCGAGATTGAATTTGCCAACATCGTCGCAGCACATTGTGGCACTGAGCACCATATTTTGGAAGTTTCGCCAAAGCAAATTTGGGAGTTGCTACCGGAAACACTGGCGGCAATGGATGATCCGGTGGGGGAAGGCTTGACGGTTCCCAATTTGCTGTTGGGGCGATCGGCAAAGCAATTCGCAGACGTGGTACTCAATGGCGAAGGTGGCGATCCGTGCTTTGGCGGGCCGAAAAATAAGCCGATGTTACTCAACAGTTTGTATGGTTCAATTCAGGGTAAACCAGATCCGATCGCAGCTTACTTGACTTCGTTTCAGAAATGCTATGTGGATTTACCGCGCTTGCTGAAACCGGAGGTTTGGAATCAGGTAAAAGATGCGCCTTCGGTGTTTGCACAGGAATTGCAACAGACAGAAACGACTTTTTTGAATCGGCTGATGCGGCTCAACATTGAGTTTAAAGGAGCCGATTACATTTTGACCAAGGTGAATAATCTCACGGCTGCGGCGGGACTAAAAGCTCGATCGCCCCTATTCGATGCGCGGATGGTGGCACTGAGTTTGCAAATCCCTCCAGAATATAAGCTTTCGGGCGCGCAGGAAAAAGCGGTTCTCAAGGCTGCTGTGGCGGATTTGCTGCCCGATGTCATTGTCAACCGTCCGAAAAGCGGGATGGTGATGTCGATGCAGCAGTGGTTTTTGAGGGATTGGCAGCGGCAAGCGCGATCGTTGTTGCTGAATCGTCATGCGGCGATCGCACCTTACCTCGATCGAACACTAATCCGCGAGTGGCTAAACTATCGTGGCGAAGTTTTTCCCCGCTATGGGCTGAAGTTGTGGCTGCTGGTGACGCTGGAAATTTGGTTACAAGTTAATCGCCGTTAGTTACCCCCAATTAGGGTACGGGGCCGTGCCTTTCGTCGTGTCAACTTCAGCAGTTGACGCCCTAATTTGTCGATCGACAGTGGCATTTTCCCGATGCGGTTTTTGCTCTTGTTTATACAACGGATTTGACATCTTTTAGGCTGCCAGCTTTTTAATCATCAGCCTAATAATATGAATTCCGGTGGTATTGGAATTATTAAACCGCAGAGGGCGCAGAGGATACAGAGAAACGGAAGAGACAGATTAATCATTCCGATGCCAACGGATTTGATAGAAAACAAAGATTCACCTTGGTCGTCGAATTAGCCAGAGTTCTCTCAAAATTATTAACGAGGATTTTCCACTTTTCTATCCTAGAATTTCATATCATGTCCGATCGATTAATCATAATATCCCGGTCGGGCGAGTTTTTGAGATTGTCAATTATTGGCAGGTATTATTGGTGAACTCGCACCTAAAAAAATCGCGGTTACTCGACCGGACATGATATCAGTTGTGAATTTATTATTTAAGCAGCCGCAATTTTAACCACCCGCAATTTCAAGCACTATTTTACCAGTTACTGAGCCTGTTTCTAACAGTTCGTGAGCGGCTTGCGCTTCTTCGAGAGGGAAAGTTTTGCTGACGTGAATTTTTAGCAAGTTGCGATCGCACAAACGAGCACACTTCTGCAAAATATGAGCCTGCTGTTCCTGTTCCTCCACCAAACCTTCTAGCATCGGTGTCAACATTAATTCCAGACTAATTCGCAGATTCCGCATTCTCGCTGTTTTCAAATTGCCCAAAGCCGGATCGGGTTCCAAAATTGTTACCAAATCTCCATAAATCTTCACAGCCGGAATAGTTTGGTAAAAAGTTTCTCCCCCGACTGTATCGAAAGCCAAATCAACTCCTTGTCCTTGAGTCCAAGTCAAAACCTCATCGACAACATTGGTGTTTTTGTATAAAATAACTGAATCTGCACCTAGGTGCTTGACAAAATTGGCTTTTTCCTCAGAACTAACAGTCGTGCAAACCTCTGCCCCCTGCAACTTCGCCAACTGTACTGCGACGTGGCCGACACCGCCGGCACCAGCTTGAACCAGGACTTTTTGACCGGCTTGCAAGCGTCCTCGATCGTACAGCGATTCCCAAGCTGTAATTAAAACTAACGGTGCCGCCGCCGCCTCGGCAAAACTTAAAGCAGCAGGCTTGAGGGCGAGAAAGCGTTCGTCTACTACGGCAAACTCAGCATAAGTACCGATCGACCCCCCCAAACCGCCATTGCAGAAAAAAACCTCGTCTCCCACTTGGAAACTTTGTACACCAGCACCGACAGCCTCTACGACTCCAGCACCGTCGCACCCCAAAACGTGAGGAGTTTTATCGGGGTAAAAAGTGCCGCGCGATCGCAACTTAGTATCGATCGGATTGATACCCGCCGCTCGCAACCGTACCAAAACTTCAGTTTCTGTTTGTATAGTAGGAGCGGGGATATCTTGCAGTTTCAATACGGACGGGCTTCCGGGGGTTTGAAAAATGATCGCTTTCATCATGAGTGTTACACTAGATCAGATAATCCCTAGACTTTATTGTATATTGCTTAGCAAAGCAACAAAAAACTTTTGGTTTATTCCAAAATTTATGATTGTTGTTGAAAGGCCTTAAATAGATCGTCAGCATCAGTTTTATAAACAGTTTGATGACTTATCATTTCTGCCCAAGAATCTCTAAGATCATGGTAAATATTTATGAGGACACACTTTTTCACTTCGGAATATAAAGTTGGTGGCACTAGAATTATCAGACAGTTATTTGCCATCTTAAAACCTACAGACGGCTCTCAATCATTCCCTACTAAAATTAGGAATCAAGTTCTCAAACAAGTTGTTCACGGTTGGGAGAATTGCCAAAAGTCAAGAATAGCTTATGATCGACGAGATACACCTCGATTTTCATTCCTCCCCAGTCTCCCCCAATACAAACATAAAATCTCTACACGTAACTTGTTCACTTATGATAACCAATCCATAGAAAAAAAAGGGATAAACCCCAATAAGGGACTACTTCATTTATCTCAAAGTGACCTAATAATTTCTACAAAATTCCAAGATGTCATAAAGGTAAGGGAAGTTCCTATAACAGCGCTATACTTTTTTGAGGTGGCTAGTCAAAAGCCTGTAACGTTGGTAGATTTAAATTACCATCTCACAGCAGGTATAGATTTAGGGATTGATCACCTCGTGGCTTTGGCATCTAATAAGCCAACATTTACTCCAACTATTTATGATAAAAAACATCTCAAATCAATTAATCAAGGTTTCAATCCGCGCCAAGCATTTTTACTGTCAAAGCTTGACCAGGTTAAATCTACCACGCGCCCAATCCAGAAAGTCACTTTTAATCGAAACAAGCGATTAGAAAACTACCTTTATCAAACCAGCAGTTTGATTGTCAAGCGGTTGGGAGATGACAAGTTAATCCAGTTAATTATTGGCACCAATGTGAGGGACAAACAAAATATAAAATTAGAAAAAAAACCTCACAGTTTTCGATTAATTACTCATACCCAGCTCATAAAATTTATTACTTGCCAAACACAGTTAGTCGGTATCAAGGTAATAGTTACACAAGCATATTATACAAATAAGTGCAGATTTGGGGATTTAGAGCCTGTCGGTAAGCAAGAGTCTTACCAGGGTAAAAGCGGTAAACGCGGGTGGTTTCCGTCTTTCAATGAAAGTCGGATTAATGCTGATGTAAATGCAGCGTTAAATATGATTAGAAAAGTAAACGTAAACTCACCCCCTTAGAGGAGTGCCACAACCCTAGAGATGTGTTTGCAGTTTCACCTGTACGGGTTGCTCCTGTACAAAAAGAACCACAAAAAGTTGGTAATGTTAAGTATTGCCCGGTTTTTGTGAACTGTTAACTCTCTTGTCGCCTTCACGGCGATCTGACATTGTATTCGTTACCCATCCGTGACGATACTTAGTTATTTTTAAATAGATTGGCTTCAGATAACTACAATAATTGTCGAGCGGTGCTAATCGATGTTCGAGCTAGATTTATTTTTTTACTTTGAGATTCTTGCATATCTTCTGGGATTATCGGCGACTTTAGCCTTGGTGTCTGCGATTTATCTCAAGTGCCACCGAAGGCCTTCCAGTCTACCGCTAGCCCAAGAGCAACGGCCGTTGGCAGACTTAAAGCCCGACGATTTATCTGCGGGATTGAAAATGCGGAAAACCTTTTTGATTTTCCCCAACTCAAATCAGTGGCCGGCAACTGACAGCTTCTTGGGTAAAGTTTTAGGTAAGGGCCGCTCTGTATTCTTCGCCAAGCAACAGCGCCTAAGTGTGAATTCTTCGCCTGTTTTGGAGCCTGGAACTAGCAAAACCCTAAGTCTGAGCATTTCGGGTTCGATGGGAGACAATCCCGATCGCCCGAATGCTGAGAATCCTCCCAAAGTTAATGGTTTCGCGCAATTAGAGGAAGATTTGCTGGGCGAAATCCTAGCAGGTACTGATTCGCCGGGGGGGGCAGAATTCTTTGATGCCTTAGTTTTCCACTTAGCCTCAGCACTTGGAGTTCGCACCGCCGTCGCTGCCAAATCGATTAAGTCGAAGGCACGCACCGATGCTGCTGCTGATAGATTGCAACTTATCAGTTTTTGGAGCGACGGACAGCAGCAGCCAAACTTTGACTACGACACCGCCAATACTCCCGAAGCGCGGGTGCTGGAGGGGGGAATGTATTCCTGTCCCGACAACCTCTGGGAAACCTTTCCTGAAGACTGCAGACCGGTAGTTACAGGTGCGCGCAGTTTCCTGGGAGTCTTGCTGAAAAACTCTTACAGCGAACCTTTAGGCATTATTTGTATTTTCCACGATCGACCTCTGGTGGAAGCACATCTTGCCAAATTCCGATTAATTCTCAGCATCTTTGCCGGACGGGCCGCCGCCGAATTAGAGCGGCAGCGCCTAGAAGCCGCACTGTCCACTGTAGAAGCGAAATACTGCGCCCTGGTAGAACAAATGCCTGCTGTCACCTACATCTCTCCCCTCAACCGCAAAGCTGCCAAACTTTACATCAGCCCGCAAATCGAGACTTTTCTAGGTTATTCTGTAGCTGAATGGAGAGCCGATCCCGACCTGTGGCTGAAACTCGTTCACCCAGAAGACCGTGACCGCGTGTTAGTTGAAAACGCTACACAGAAATTCACCGATGGAGAAGATATCTTCTGCGAGGGGTCGCTGGTTTCAGAATACCGCGCGATCGCCCGCAACGGCCGAGTCGTCTGGTTCCGCGATCAAGCGACCGCAGTTCGCGATGAAGCAAGCAAGTCTGTCATTCTTCAGGGGGCCATGTTTGACATCACAGAGACTAAAGTAGCTGCCAGCGCGCTGCTAGAAAGCGAATACCGCTATTACACCTTGGCAAAAATACTGCCGGTCGGGATTTTCCGCGCCGACGCTGCTGGAGATTGCTTGTACGTCAATGAGCGATTTTTGGAGATGGCGGGACTGACTGCGCCAAAGGCACTAGGTGAAGGTTGGGCGCAAAGTTTGCATCCCGAAGACCGCGAGCGTGTTTTGAGCCAGTGGTATCGCGCTGTCACAGACAAGTTGCCCTGTAAGTTAGAGTACCGCTTTTGCAACGGTGACTTCACAACCTGGGTATTTTGGCAAGCAGTGCCAGAAATGACGAAAAGCGGGGAAGTTCTAGGCTATCTCGGCACGTTGACCGATATCACCGATCGCAAGCAGGCAGAATTCGCGCTGCAACAGGCGGAAGAGAAATACCGCAGTATCTTTGAAAATGCGATCGAAGGCATTTTCCAGATAACGCCTGACGGGCGCTACCTCAGCGCTAACCCAGCTTTGGCGAGAATTTACGGCTACTCCTCGGCTGCCGAATTGATCGCGAACATACGCAACATCGACCGCCAACTTTACCTCGATCCCAACCGCCGCGTCGAGTTTTTGCGTGCGATCGAAAAACACGGTTTTGTGTCTGAGTTCGAGTCCCAAGTTTACCGCGCTGACGGCACTACTATCTGGGTTTCCGAGAACGGCCGGGCAGTTCGCGACCCTGACGGAAATTTACTTTACTACGAAGGCACTGTCGAAGATATTACCCTCCGCAAAATAGCAGAAGAGAAGTTAGTACACGATGCTTTGCACGATATGCTAACCGGTTTGCCCAACCGATCTTTATTTATGGATCGCTTGGGGCACGCCATCAATCTTTCAAAACGCCGCCCCGAGATTTTGTTTGCGGTGCTGTTTATCGATCTCGATCGCTTTAAGGTTGTTAACGACAGTTTGGGGCATTTAGTGGGCGATCGGTTGCTGATTGCGATCGCGCAGCGCCTGGGAATCTGTTTGCGCGCTGGAGATACCGTTGCCCGTCTCGGCGGCGACGAATTCGCTATTTTGCTGGAAAATATCAAAAGCACCGAGGATGCGATCCAGATTGCCGAACGAGTGCAAGCGGAACTGGCAGAGCCTTTTTACCTTAACGAATATCAAGTTTTTACCAGTGCTAGCATTGGGATTGTTTGTTCTGGTGTTCCTCCGTATCCAACGGAAACCAGCAAACTGTCGAGTCCCGAAAATCTGGGAAATATCGATCGGGAAACTTCTTTGTCTTGCTTATCTTCCGACTCTCCTGTTCCCAATGTCCCGTTGTCCGTATTGTACGATCGGCCTGAAGAACTGCTCCGAGATGCAGATGCTGCCATGTATCATGCTAAGGGATTGGGCAAAGCTCGCCACGAAGTTTTTGACTTAAGTATGCACACTCGCGCCGTCGCCCTTTTGCAACTGGAAAACGACCTGAGACGCGCTTTAGACTCCCAGGAATTTCAGCTTTACTATCAGCCCATCGTCTCTCTAGTTACCGGTAAAATCAGCGGTTTTGAAGCGCTGATCCGGTGGTATCACCCGCAGCGGGGTGTCGTATCTCCCGGCGAGTTTATTTTAGTAGCAGAAGAAACTAGATTAATTATACCTATGGGCTGGTGGATGATGCGATCGGCTTGTCATCAGATCCACGAGTGGCACCAAAAATTCCCAGCAAATCCGCCGTTGACTGTCAGCGTCAACCTTTCTAACCAACAATTTAAACAACCGGATTTAATCGATCGCATTCGTGAAATTTTACAAGAAACTCAGCTTGACCCCCGCACTTTAAAGGTAGAAATTACTGAAGGCGTCATCATGGAGAATGCCGAATCAGCAGTCGCTATCCTCGCGGAATTGAAAAATTTAGAAATTCAATTATATATTGACGATTTCGGCACTGGCTATTCTTCTTTGAGCCGCCTGCACACTTTTCCAACTGATGCTTTAAAAATTGATAGAGCTTTTGTCAGCCGCATGACTGAAGATGAAGGCAACGAAGCGATTGTACAGACTATTTTAATTTTAGCCAGTCATTTAGGTATGGATGTAATTGCTGAAGGAATCGAAACCAGCGAACAGCTTAATTTACTCAGAGCTCTGCAATGCGAATACGGACAAGGATACTTTTTCTCAAAGCCGATAGACAGCATCGCAGCCACACTTTTAATAGAAAGTCAACCTAAATGGTAATTTGACTGTTGACTGTTGACTGTTTGCTGTTTCTAGGAATAAAAACAGAGAGCGGGCTAGTTGTCTGTGGAAGTGAGTCTGCTACCAAGTCCGGCTTCAATACGCCCGTTATCTCTGAGTCTGCGTCGGCATACTTCGTTTCAATCTCTTTGCGGTTCAACCGCCGAATGATAAAGGGGGTGGACAATCCGGATTTAGTAGGATAAACTTCCAGAAATTATAAATTTTACCGAATAATAGTCTCCCAAACGCTAGAGTCATAAAAATAACAAACGTGAGTTTTCCCTAAGAAACGTTGGAGGAAAGAAGAAGATTTTGCCGAAACTTTTTTGTAAATCATTTTATCTGAGGAACTTCCTTTAGGTAACGGAGTCTTAGCCGCCACCCAGTCTTGATTAGAATAGCAGTCAATCCAGGTATTTATTGTTGCATTGTTTAAGCATTTATTTATTTCTCTCTCTCCCCAACTAGATTTATAAGATAAAACCTTTAAAGTTCCCCCTAAAGTAATGTATCGAAAAATTTTTTCTGTGTGATAATCAGCCAGAGTATCTGTAGCCACAGCAACACCAAAACTATAAGCTAATATAGTTGCTCTATCATAATTATCGCTCTTCAATACGTCTTCGAGAAGATTTAATACTCTACCACGAGTCTTTGATCTGATTGTACTACCCTCTGTATCTTCCCCTAAATAGGCTGCGGAGAATTCACAGATATCAATAAGTGAATTGATGGGTAAAAAGCTTGATAAAATACTAATAAAAAACCAAAAAGACCATCCTTTCATTGATTCACCAAAAAATCCAATCTTTTTTGCCATCTCCAGCGGAATAGCTCCACCAAAAAAACTATTTGTTTGTCCTATAGCTATCAAAACTGCCGCTAAAATTCCGTAATACCAACCTGTCAATAAAATAGCGGAAATAATAAAATTTATAAATAAAGAAGGAGATTCCTTAACGGACAACCAAATAGGAGAAATCAACCAATATATCAAGACTTCACCACCTCTAATAAATTTAGTTTTTTCATCTTTTTGACTCAGTTTATTACTAGCGAATACATCCATGTAATAAGCTTCATAAATGTCAATTGTTTTGTACAACTCTTGTTTGTTATAAATAGAAAATCTTTTTCCTGTATGTCCTGCTATTTTTATTTCACCGTTTTCTTGAACAGTAAAACTCTCTAGCTGCTCGGTTAAAGAACTACAAAAATTTTCCAAAAACTCATTTTTTTCCTGAGTATTTAGACCAGGCACTAAAATTATAACTTCATTAGGAACTGGCATAAACTTTTAGACCTTATAATAATAAGAAGTGTCTTTAATTCAAGGTTAACAGTCAACAGTCAACCGTCAACAGTCAACAGTCAACAGTCAACAGTCAACAGTCAACCGTCAACTTCCTTAAAGCTTCGCTTCCAAAGACTTGAGAAACTCTGTATTTACCCCCGACTCGCGCGTCAGGGCAATTTTCCCAGTACGAGCAATTTCCTTAATCCCAAATCTATTCAGAACCTGGACTATCGCCACCATTTTGCCGGGATCTCCCACAACTTCCAATGTCAGCGTATCATCACCAATATCCACCACTCGCGCTCTAAAAATTTGAGCTAACTCAATGATCTCCGATCGCGTCCCGCTAGCAGCATTAACTTTCAGCAACATCAACTCCCGTTCCACACAGGGAATTTCCGTTATATCCTGAACTTTAAGCACGTTAATCAACTTGTACAGTTGCTTTG
Source organism: Microcoleus sp. AT3-A2 (assembly GCF_036705685.1). Classification (NCBI taxonomy): domain Bacteria; kingdom Bacillati; phylum Cyanobacteriota; class Cyanophyceae; order Oscillatoriales; family Microcoleaceae; genus Microcoleus; species Microcoleus sp. AT3-A2. The sequence continues at coordinate 173,043 of NZ_JAUBVF010000004.1, read as the reverse complement.
TCAACTGTTCGATAATCTGGTCATCTCCGGGTACAACCATCGTAATCCGAGACACTCCCCCTTGTTCCGCCGGGCCAACGGCCAGACTTTCAATATTAAAACCCCGACGGGCAAACAAACCAGCAATTCGAGTGAGGACACCCGCTTCATCTTCAACTAAAACCGAAAGAGTGTGTTTCATTTCTCCAAAAAGACGCATTTCGTGCAATTCTACTTTCGCCAATTCGCCTTTTAGCAGAAGTGCACGCCCATTGAACCTGCATTAGACATTTTATCGCGAGTTATATCATTTCCGGTTACACCGGAATGATGTTGACTGTTGGCTGTTGACTGTTGACTGTTGACGCCGTAAACAGTCAACACTCAACGCCGTGAACAGTGAACTCGAATTTACTATTCCGATGCTAACGGATTTGATATTATTCGCTGTTCATCTGCGGGAAAAAACAATATATTAAGCTGTCGGGGCCAGAGTCACGTTCGATCGACAATATCACTCATAGATCAGCCTAAATCCGCCCCCACCCGCTTATTCTTGTCGATCGCACCCACATGATCTAAGTTTTTTTGTGTACGAACCAACACAATTCCTCGCTCGAATAAAAACTTTTCAGGTCTTGTCGCTGACGGGGACTGAAATTTTGACACCCAATGGGTGCCAAAATTTATTCACAGAAAAACCCGGTGTTGCAGCGACGGCATCTGGCGGCGGACTTGTTCTAGTCGATCGGGATTAATTTCTGCAATCGCCACACCCGGTTCCTCTCCAGCATCCGCCAAAACGGCACCCCAAGGGTCTACAATCATCGCGTGACCGTGTGTTTGACGGCGGCCGTAGTGGCGTCCAGTCTGTGCCGGGGCGATCATATAACAAGTATTCTCGATCGCCCTAGCTTGCAACAAAACCTTCCAGTGATCCTTGCCAGTGTAAGCAGTAAACGCCGCCGGCACGAACAAAATATCAGCCCCCTTGTACGACAAATGCCTGTACACTTCCGGGAACCGCACGTCATAGCACACCGAAAGTCCCAGCGTCCCCAAATCCGGCGACACATAAACAGGTGGCAAATCTTCACCAGCTTTCACAGTGTTCGATTCCCTGTAAGTAATGCCGTCGGGAACATCCACATCGAACAAATGTACTTTTCTGTACCTTGCCACTTCAGTGCCGTTTGGGTCTACCAGCAAACAAGTATTGTATACCTTCCCTCCTGGAGTCGGCACGGGAAACCCGCCGCCCAGAATCGTTACCTGGAACCGTTGGGCCATCGTTTTGAGGAATTTTTCGCTTTGGAGTCCGATCGCCTCTGCTTGAGCAATTTTTTCCTCCTCTTCTCCCATAAACGAGAAATTTTCTGGTAAGGAAACTAACTCCGCACCTTGACGCACTGCCAGGTCGATTAATTCCTCTGCCTGAACCAAATTTTTTTGCAGGTCAGGCAAGCTAGTCATTTGAATTGCTGCGGCGAGATAAGACTTCATCGATTCAAAATATTAGTCAATAGTCAATAGTCATTAGCCATTAGTCATTAGTCATTGGGAACTAATTTGATAACTAAATAGTTTAGATCCTTGGGTTTCACCCATTTCGGCGCTGTTTTGCACGAACTGGTATGGTGTGAGAGTTTTGATATTTGAGCTTTGAATTCACCTGTAACTCATCACTCAAAACTCAAAACTCTCAACTTTTTCCTACTAGGTTTTCCAACCTAATTTCCTTCAAATCTTACGGCATCGGATGGAAAAGCAGGTCGGGGAAAAAGCGGTTAAATTCAATTAAAGCCGCAGCTTGAATAGATATCCAAAGGATAGCCAATACTGGTGCTGTCGAAAGAAACTTGACAAAGTATTGCATGAATTCTGCTCCTGAAAATTCGAGACAGTTGGTAATTGCCGATCGGTCTAGCGCGCTAATTGCTAATTTCTAGTTAATTACTTAACTTTTAGCTATTAGCTCTTCTCCATTTCCCAATTTTAGCGGGGGGAAACAGTAATTTCGTCGTCCTTCGCAAACATTTCACCGCTGGTGATTGATGTGAGAGCTGCCAGAGGCCATAAAACGCCGCTCAGCATACATTTGATTGCCAAAGGAACGTCGATAATAATCTCTTTTTCCTCTGGGGTTGCTGATTTTTTGGTAACTTGCAGATAAGAACGGCCTACCCAACCAATCCAACCTGCGATATACAAGAACAGTATGCTAGGAATCAAAAAGTCCCCTGCTTTGCTCAAGTTGCCGTCTACGATTAAGTGCGGGTATCCTTCCGGGCCGCACATAGCTTGAGAATAGCGATCGAATCTTGCTTTCGCAGATGCGGGGTCGCCATTGGTAGAACGTGCATTTTTAGCCAGTTCCTTGAATTCGGGAGAGTCTTTGCACGGCACTAAATTGTAAGCCGAAGCAACTGGAGCAAAACTGATCCAGACACTCAACACTAAAATTGCAGCAAACAATCGTCGCATGGAATTGTTTCCTTTTGTTACAAAACAATAAGTTTTTGTACAAGCATTTCAACTTGCCGATCTGGAATCCAGATGATCGTGTTTGTTGACAGTGTAAAGTATCCATCATTGATGCGGCAAAGCCCAATAGAATGAGGGATTCCCGTTTTCATAGGTCAATGCTGAGCTAGCAATACCGCGAGGATATTCCTTCATTGCATCCGATGACGGCCTTACCTGTCGATCGGGCAAATATCCCTTAACAATAACCTGAGTACAGGTAGAGCGGGGGACTTGCGCCGAATTAGTTAAGCTAGCAATAACTAACCTATCAAATAAAATTACCAGTTAATGGCAACCATTTTCGCAATCGAAACAAGTTGTGACGAAACAGCAGCAGCAATTGTTAAGAATCGTCAAGTTTGCAGCAATGTTGTAGCATCACAAATTAAAATCCACGAGCAGTTTGGCGGAGTAGTGCCGGAAGTGGCTTCGCGGAGTCACCTAGAAATGCTCAATCAGGTAATTGCCCAGTGTCTCAGTGAAGCAAACCTGAGTTGGTCAGAAATTGACGGCATTGCAGCGACTTGTGCCCCCGGTTTAGTAGGTGCATTGTTAGTTGGGCTGACAGCGGCGAAAAGCTTGGCAATAGTCCATCAAAAACCTTTTTTAGGCGTCCACCACCTCGAAGGGCACATCTACGCTTCTTACCTTACCGAACCCGACTTGCAGCCACCGTTTTTGTGTTTGTTAGTTTCCGGGGGACATACTAGCTTTATTTACGTCAAAGATTGCGGCGTTTATGAAACAGTAGGACAAACACGCGACGACGCCGCCGGCGAAGCTTTTGATAAAGTCGCGAGACTGTTGCAGCTAGGATATCCCGGCGGGCCGCTGATTGACAAATTGGCCGCCCTTGGCAATCCCCAAGCATACCCTCTACCAGAAGGCAGAATTTCCTTGCCTGGTGGCGGATATCATCCTTACGACAGTAGTTTTAGCGGCTTGAAAACAGCAGTTTTGCAATTAGTGCAGAAACTCAAAAAACAAAATAACAATGTGGGTGAGGAAGGATTCTTGCCTGCCCCTACAATTAATGATATTGCGGCCAGCTTTCAGGAAACAGTAGCTAAGGGTTTAACAAAAAGAGCGATCGACTGTGCCGTAAATTTCGGGCTTACCACTATTGTAGTCGGTGGCGGAGTTGCAGCCAACAGCGGACTCCGAAAACACTTACAAGCAGCAGCAGCAAAACACAACTTGCGGGTATTGTTTCCGCCCTTAAAATATTGTACAGACAACGCAGCAATGATTGGCTGTGCGGCGGCAGAACACTTGCAGCGAGGACACACATCGCCGCTGACTTTGGGAGCAAATTCAAGAATGGCTGTCAGCGATATTATGGAACTGTACAAGAGTCATTAGTCATTAGTCATTAGTCATTAGTCATTAGTCATTAGTTATTAGTTATTAGTCAACAGTTAACAGTTAACAGTCAACAGTCAACAGTCAACAGTCAACAGTTAACAGTCAACAGTTAACAGTCAACAGTCAACATTCAACCCAACGATGAAAATCCGCGACGCAGAAGAAAGCGATTTGCCAGCAATTGTTCAAATATATAACGCAGCAATACCGGGCAGAATGGCCACAGCAGATTTAAAAGCAGTCTCAGTCGAAAGTCGCCTCCCGTGGTACAGAGAACACTCTCCCAATTCCTGGCCGATTTGGGTAATGGAATCCGAACAAAATATTGTTGGCTGGCTGAGTTTTCAGATTTTCTACGGACGCGCCGCCTATCAGCATACAGCCGAAGTTAGCATCTACGTCGCACCCGATCGCCAACGCTGCGGAATCGGACAAAATTTATTGCAATCGGCAATTGTGCGGAGTCCAGAATTGAAGCTTAAAACTCTCATAGGAATAATTTTTGCTCACAATCAGCCGAGTGTAAGATTGTTTGAGAAATTTGGCTTTCAGCGGTGGGGATATCTGCCACAAGTTGCCGAACTTGACGGCGTTGAAAGAGATGTCGTAATTCTGGGTTTGCGTTGTTAGCTGTAGGGAAACGGCAATGCTTTTTATCGTGTTAACTTAAGATTAAAAACCTTTGTATCTCTCGCTTATAGCCGATGCCAGATCCCCCTAAATCCCCCTTAAGAAGGGGAGTAGGGGTTGACTTTGAATGCTCTTTATTTTCCCCCTTCTTAACGGGACGAAAGAGTCTTCTCTTTCCAGTTAAAAAGGGAGACTTAAAACACTCTTGTCCCCCCCTTTTTAAGGGGGGTTAGGGGGGATCTGGACTCAGCTACAAGCGAGATTTTCCCAAGCAAAATCGGCCCAGGCAATGTGATGTTTGCTCAATCTGCTAAAATTGTAATTTCATCCAAAGATGCGATCGCCACATCAGCATTTTCCAAATGACTAACCTGGGCCTTTCCCCAACAAATCCCGATACAGCCAGCCGCGCCCGCATTTTTACCCATCTGAATATCGCCCGCTGAATCTCCCACCATCAAAGTTGCTGCGGGATTTACTCCGAGTTTCTCACAAGCTTGCAAAAATAATTTCGGATCTGGTTTATGAACCGTTGAATCAACTCCCATTTCTAACTGAATGTAGTCAGCTAATGCGTGGTGTTTCACAAATTTCTGCACCGATTCTGTTGTAGCAGCCGAAAGAATTCCCAGTTTTAAACCCGCTTCCGAAAGATATTTCAGCACCTCCAAACTGCCGACAAATAAAGGAGAAACAGCACTATTTTTAAACATTTCGTCAGCTTCGTCAAAAGCGCGGCGCGCAATAGTTAAAGATTCCAGCCATCCCCTGCCGGTTTCGGCGATGTATCCCGCCGCCACAATCTCATTTTCCCTACGACTACCGACTGCTAACAAGCCTGTGGGGTCGATGCTGCCACTTTCGATGCCGAAAGCCATTTGTAAAGGCTCTCCAACGCCCGGAATTTGAGCGTCTGCGAGGCGCGATCGCTTCATCCCCAACAATCTCAAAAACTCCTGAGAATCCTCTAGAGTACCGTCTTTGTCAAAGATTACGGCTTGGATATTCGAGAAGGTAATACCCCGACATTTAATAGTTACCAAGAATCTGAACTCCGTAATTTTTATATTTTTTTGTATAGTCTCATATTGTGGTATTTTTAGCAATTGTTTTTAGCGCAACATAACTCTCTTGTCCCACCCCCTACTCCCCTTATTAAGGGGGGCTAGGGGGGATCTGGCCTTAACTATTACGAGATATATCGTACTCTTGTCCCCCCCCTTATTAAGGAGGGTTAGGGGATATCTGGCCCTAAGAATGACGATCGCACGCACCCAACAACTCCTGACAAACTCCCTCGAAACACTGCAACACATCAACATTCGTAAACCTGACAACTTGCAGCCCATACCCCTCGAAAATCCCTGTTCTTTCCGCATCATATTGTTTCCCCTGTTCAGTAAAATGACTCTCGCCATCAACCTCAATTACCAACCTTAAAGCAGCACAATAAAAATCTACAATAAAATTGTCGATCGGTCGCTGTCTCAAAACTCTAAAAGGGAAATTTCTCAGAAAATCTTCCCAAAGTTTCTTTTCGGCTGGAGTTGGATTTTTCCGAAGTTCCTTGGCGATAGGGATGAGTTTTGGGTTGTAAGGTAGGTGGAAATTCGAGTCGTTTAATTTGGTCATCATCCTCCTAATCTCGGATCGATCCCCCCTAACCCCCCTTAATAAGGGGGGGGACAAGACTCTTCTCAAAGTCCCCCTTATTAAGGGGGATTTAGGGGGATCTGTGGGGGATAAAGAGTGTTAACGCAAGCGTATTTGGTCATTCTCCTCCTAATCTCGATCCGGAGATCCGCCCTAACCCCCCTTCTTATACCAATTTTTTATGAGGTTGCATAGAATCCGATCCCCCCTAGCCCCCCTTAATAAGGGGGGGACATGAAGCACTCAAAGTCAACCCCTACTCCCCTTCTTAAGGGGGATTTAGGGGGATCTCCGGGGGACAAGAGTTTAACTGCCTAATCTAATCTCAAACATCATAAATCAACACTCCAAAATATTTAAAATCGTCCTACTAAATTAGCCACCATTAATCCTAGTACAATCGGCTCGATCGGCTTAACCAGATGCCTTTGAAAACCAGCTTCGATCGCCATTTCGCGTTCTTTATCGTTCGCATAGGCAGTCAGCGCCGCGGCTGGGATTTCTCCTCCGGCTTCCGCAGCAAGAGCTCGCACTTCTCGAATTAAGAAAAACCCATCTTCCTCTGGCATTCCCAGATCGGAGATTAGCACGTCATATCTGGCCGGATTTTCAGTCAAAGCAGCGATCGCACTTCTGGCAGATGCAACTGCCAAAACCTCCGCCCCGTAGCCTTCAAGCACAAATTGTAAGAACTCGCGCGTATCGATCTGATCGTCTACGGCTAAGATGTGCAAGCCTTCGAGAGAGGGGACGCGATCGCTAGAGACGTTTAAAGGCCCTACCAAAGCAGTTGACTTTAAATCGATCGCCGATGTCAACTCTGGAGGTAGCGATCGCAACGGCAATCTCACAGTCATTGTAGTTCCTTGTTCATCACCCGGACTTTCGGCTTGCACAGTTCCCCCGTGCAATTCAACCAGGTGACGCACGATCGCTAAACCCAATCCCAGCCCTTGATTCGCCTTAGTGCTGCTGGCATCGCCTTGATGGAAACGATCAAAAATATACGGCAAAAATTGTGCCCCAATGCCTTTTCCCGTATCGCTGACTCGAAGTTGAACATGATCCTCGATCGTCGATACCATGATTTCCACTCGTCCCCCCGCCGGAGTAAACTTAATCGCATTAGACAGAAGATTCCACACAACTTGCTGCAAGCGATTGATATCCCCTAAAACAGTCGTAGAAATCAACTCCGAAACAATTTGAATGTTTTTGGCTTCGGCTGATAATTGAACCCCTTCCAGCGCCGCTTGCACCACTAACCGCAGATCGATCGGACAAATGCACAGTTGAAGCTTGCCACTGGTAATCCGGGAAATATCCAGGATATCTTCGATTAACTGAGATTGCGCTCTCGCGCTGCGCTCGATCACCTCTAGAGCGCGAATAGCCTGTGCTTCATTAAGCTTGCCGGAACGCAGAATTTGTGCCCAGCCCAGGATCGGAGTCAAGGGATTGCGTAATTCGTGGGAGAGATTCGCCAGAAATTCATCTTTACTACGGTTAGCTGTTTCTGCCTCGTGGCGGGCAAACTGTTCCTGCAGTAATAACTGCGATCGTACTGTCTCCAACTGCTTGCGCTGCGTGATATCCTCGATCAACAACAGAATCATTAAAGCTTCATCTTCTCGTTCAAGTTTACAAGCATTCAGCAGCATGGTTTTGGGCCCGATATTATCAAACAGGTGATCCAACTCAAAGTTTTCAAGCTGAACATCACTAACCAGAATATCTTCCAGAATCCATCGCACTTGGGGGATATTCCACTGCCCGTTGCCTAGCTCAAACAGCGAAGATTTTGCTATTTCTGACGGTGAAACCTGAAACATTTTATAGAACGATCGATTTGCTTTATTCACTCGGAAATCAGCATCTAGGACGACTAAAGGCGTTTGCACAGTTTCAACAATGGTTTCAGCATAATTTCGGGCCTCCTCCAAGGTTCTGGCACTGCGTTTAAGAGCATCAATATCGAGCAAAACCATCACCACACCGTCAATCTGGTTTTCCGTTGTCCGGTAAGGACGAATGCGGAGGTTGTACCAATATCCCGATAAAGTTTGAATTTCTTGTTCTTTCGTCTGGAGAGTATCAATCACCTCCAAAATCATCTGTTCCAAGTCAGGAACGTTCAGAGTTGAGCGGATGTCGCTAAAAGGTCGTCCCACATCTGCGGGAATCACACTAAAAATTTGCTGTGCCGTTGGCGTAAAGCGTCGAATCTGTAAATCGTTTGTCAGCATTAAGATAGGGATATTGATACTGGAAAGCAAATTTATCAGATCATTATTCACCAGGCTTTGTTCAATATTTCGGCTACGAAGTTCCTCGTTAGTGGTAGTGAGTGCCTCGTTAGTGGCTTGAATCTCTTCTTTGGCAGTTTCTAACTCCTCATTGGTGCTCTGCAACTCCTCGTTGCTCGATAGGATTTCTTCGTTCGCAACTTTGAGGTCTTGGTAGAGGCGTTCCTGATCCTGGACTACCGCTTGCAGTTGGGCTTGAGCCGCAGTTTTTTCTTGGTTAGCGGCTGCAAGTTGCTGCCTCAGCAGCTCAATTTCGCCCACTAAATCAGCTTGATCTAAGCTTTCAGGGAGGGCGCTGAGGTTAAGCACCCTGGGTGAAGCCTGTTCAAATAGCACCAAAAAGTAGCGTCCTTCGACCGCCTGTGGTCGGAAGGGAATCACCTCAAAATTGACGATACTCGATCGTCCGCCTGATTCAAGCAATACCCTTTCTTTCCTAATGGTTACGTTCTGCGTTTGTGCCTGATAAATCGCGGTGCGAAGCTCTACCAGCAAGCCTGCCCTTGCCATTGCCAGCAAGTTTAAGTTGGGCGTTCCGGCTACCACTCTCAAGTAAGGATCGATGTCTCCCCGCACTTGCAGGATTTTCATCTGCTCGTTGACAACCACACTGGGTGGGGCATATTGATTTAAAATCAGTTGGTCAGTTTCGTGTTGTAAATCAAAGCTATTCCTAAAATTGTCCTTCCCTTCGTGCCGTTCACGTACTTTAGCGAGGGGATAGGAACTCGGCGTAAACGAAAGATTGGGACGAGTCGCAGTCAACTTTTTGGCATAAATTTTAGACTTTTTATCCACTGAATTAAACAAGTAGGAAAATTCTCCGGTACTCTCAGAAGTGCCTAACAACAGAAAGCCCGTTGGGTTGAGACTGTAATGGAAAATCGGCATCACTTTTGTTTGCAATGACTCTCCAAAGTAGATCAGCACATTGCGACAGCTAACTAAATCGATATTGGAAAAAGGCGGGTCGCTGGTTAAGTCTTGTCGGGCAAATACACAAAGTTCGCGGACTGCCTTGCTGATTCTATAGCTACCTCCTACTTCGGCAATAAAGAAGCGAGTACGTCGCTCTTGTGAAACATCTACCATCTGGTTTTCTGAGTAGACTCCAGACCTCGCTTTCGTGATCGCCTGTTCGCCAATGTCTGTGGCAAAAATCTGGATCGGTGGCTGGATGGATCGATCGCCCAAAAACTCTAACAAGCAAATGACGATCGAATAAACTTCTTCACCTGTCGAACATCCCGCCACCCAAATCCGAATCGGAGTTTCGGCCGATTTATTTTGAATAATCGTGGGGAAAACCAGTTCTTTTAACTTTTCAAAGGCTTCGGGATCGCGGAAGAAACTGGTAACGTGGATCAGGATTTCTTCATACAGGGCTATGACTTCAGCCGAATTGTGTCGAAGATGTTGGACGTAATCATTCAAGGTTTCCAGCTTGTACAACTGCATCCGTCGCTGGATGCGTCGAGCGATCGAGGTGGGTTTGTAGTGGCTAAAATCAAGGCCTGTGCTCGATTTCAGCAGCCCAAAAATAGTTATCAGGGCATCTCTCCGTTCGGGCGATTCCTCAAGTTTTGTCAGACGAAGCGGGCCAGTCAGAAGCGGACTGCGACTATACTTTGCCAGTTCCTCGGCAATTTTTTCCGGTGGCAGAATGAAATCGACATTGCCTGTCGCAACAGCGGTATTCGGCATACTATCGACTTGTGCTGTGTCTTGACATTGAGCAAAAGTCATGCCTCCGGCTGCTTTGATTGCCTTGAGTCCGAGTGAACCGTCTCCGTCTCCCCCGGATAATACTACGGCGATTGCTTTGTGCCCGCGATCGATCGCCAAGGAGGTAAAAAACGCATCTCCCGGCAGATATTTGCCATAAATCTTCTCGCGGGGTGATAGTTGCAGCGCGCCTTTACATAGCACCATCTTGGTGTTGGGCGGAATAACGTAGACTTGATTGGGTTCTACAGCTACGCCGTCTTCTACCTCATTAACAGGCATTTGCGTCCTTCTGGCGAGAATCTCGCTCAGCAGACTTTTGTGATTGGGATCTAAATGCTGAATCAGCACAAACGCCATACCAGTATCGCTCGGTAAATGGCTCAGTAACGCCATGAATGCTGCCAAACCTCCTGCTGAGGCGGCAATCCCAACAATGGGAAACGGGGCATCGGTTTCGGGTAATTGTTCGGAATCGAGGGCGGCTGGTTCGATCGATTCGGGTGTATTTTCTGGAGGTAATTGAGGAGAAGTCATGATGTGAAGTCCTTGACTTCAGTTATTTAGTAGAATACATAGCTGGCAAGCGTAAGGCTGATTAATTCGGACTATTTTTATCAAAGCCTACTTAATTTATCTGCATTATGAAGCTCCTTCAAGGATGAGCTACACTGTGGGAGCCATTATCTCAGGGCGCTCTAAAAACTCTATCTGCTGTTGGGGCGAGCACGACAAGAGGCTGGCAATAACCAAGTAGTATATGTGCTTTTGTACTTAGCTTTTTTCAGCGACAAGTGTAGGAGACAGCGGGATTACTGATTCCATATTAATTCTAGCAGTATAAGCGACTTGTGCGCCTTGTATTCCTTTTAAATCTTCTACTCGTTTTTGAATTTCGGAGACTCCAGCAGCTTTTAATGCTGTTAAAAATGTTTGGTCGCTGTAAACATCTTCAGAAAACGAAACTTCGTCACTTTTAGAAAGATTTTGAATCCTGGCAGCTTTGTTGACTGTAGAGCCAAAGTAGTCGATCGAATTATTAAGATTTACCAGCAAAGCCGTACCTCGGTGAAGGCCAATCCTGACTTGAATCCACTCTTGTGGTTGGCGAGTTGAGTTATACTCTCTCAAACAGGCTACAGCACCAGCGGCAGCCATAATTGCTTGTTCGTTGCTAATAAAGGAAGCCATGACGGCATCGCCGATGGTTTTAATAACTTTACCGCCAAATTTCTCGATCGACTCAAAGAAAATTTCAAAATGATCGCGCACAATATTGTAAGCTTTCGTATCTCCCAGTGTTTCGTACATTCTGGTAGAACCAGTAATATCAGTAAACATAATAGTAATTGCCCGAATCTTGACTCGCTCTCTTTCCGATATTACTTGATCGCCGAACAAACGCTTATAATCCGGGTGATGAAGCAGTTGCATTCCTGACAGCCGCAGGGGCAGTTGCTCTACTGTCAATTCATCGGGCAATTCATCTGAATGCAAAATCAGTCCCGACAAATTGTGTTCGGCATTAGTTAATTCTATCTTGACTTTTCCCGGACGCACGGCAAGCTCTTTTTTATCAAAATCTGGGCCGGCTAACTGGTGGAGTTTAATTTCTTGTATCTCTTCTGTTTCTTCGCCTTCAACCTTTAAAATCCCTTTAGCTAAAGTCAGGGGACAGCAGTAGCGGTATCGACCTTTTTCTAAGCTAACTATCTCTGATTCGGTGCAGTAGAGAGGTGTCACCAGTTGCAGTTTACTCTGGAGTACGGGAGGGGGAGCGCAGACGGGCCGCAGTTGCGGGTCTTCGATTTCTTTGTTGAGGGAAAAAGTAACTTCGACGCGATCGAGCAAATCAATTTTAAACTCGCGATCGCACATCGGGCAAAAAGACATTTCTGATGTGTCTGCCAAATCCTTAAATTCTTCTGTAATCATGTTGCAGTGGGGACAGTGAATATCCCAGTGCAAGTCAAAAGCACCGGCTTTTACTCCGTGCAGAAATTCGGAAGTAATTTTTTTAACATTCTTGACTGTATCGCCTGCTACGTAGTAAGGATTAATTCTCAATCTTTGCAAAATGTGGGAACCGGTTAACCAGTTTTCGATTTGGTCGATCGTTCCTTTGCTACAATTGGGACGTTTTTTGAGCTGTTCTAATTTTTCTTTTAATAGTTCGATGTTCATGATCCACTTGCCTGTGAGCGTCAGGGCAAGAAATTTATAATAATTTACTTGGATAATTTGCTCGTCTGGCTGGTTCTGCCGTGAGAATTATTTCTGATGAGTTTGCACCTGTGCCGATCTCTCTGACCTTTATAAATCTTAACAAATTAGCACCATGAAGGCCATGCCTATTTAGGCAGATTGATCGCGCTGTCACTTGTTTCAATTCAAAGTGCGATCGGTGCATCGGTCTACAGAAAGATATTAAATCTCGGTAATTAAGAATGGGGAATTGGCAATTGGCAATTGGGAATTGGGAATTGTCAACCACCGAGCAGCGACTAATGACTAATAACTAATAGCTAATTACTAATAACTAATGACTAATGACTAATAACTAATAACTAATTACTAATGACCAATGACTAACTAAAAAAAAAGAGGGAATTTTCCCTCTTTTAATCACACTAACTGCGATGTTATTCTTCCGTCGCAGGAGGGATTTCTTCCTCTACATCTAATACTGCTTCAGGTGCTGCTTCAGGTGCTGCTTCAGGTGCTGCTTCGGGTGCTGCTTCGGGTGCTGCTTCGGGTGCTGCTTCAGGTGCTACTTCCGGCAGATCCTCTTCCATTGCTGAGGGTACATCTTCGAGTATTTCGTCGGAGAGGTCATCAGCATCGATCGAGTCTACAGGAATGTCTATGCCTGCTTTAGCTTGCTTTTGAGCGAGCATTTTCTCCCGGAACTTAGCTGCCATTTCCTCAGCTTTTTCGTATACCAATTCGCGATTTTTGACCATCGCGCCCGGTTCCGGTTCCAACTGCTTGGTGGAGAGAGAAATCCGGCCCCTCTCGGCATCCAAGTCAATGATCATCACTTTCACTTCGTCGTTGACATTGAAGACGCTATGAGGCGTATCGATGTGATCGTGCGAAATTTCCGAGATGTGCAGCAAGCCGCTGACGCCGCCGATGTCGATAAAGGCACCGTAAGGCTTGATACCGCGTACTGTACCGATGACGACTTCCCCGACTTCGAGGCGGTTCATCTTGCGCTCAACTAAGGCGCGACGATGACTCAACACTAGGCGGTTGCGGTCTTCGTCTACCTCTAAGAATTTTAATGGTAATTCTTCAGCGACTAATTCTTCCTTCGGTTTGCGGGTACTTATATGAGAACCGGGAATAAAGCCTCGCAAGCCTTCTATTCTCACGAGTGCGCCGCCGCGGTTCGTGGCAAATACTTGCGATCGTACTGTGGCATCTTCTGCTTGCAGTTGTCGCACTCTTTCCCACGCCCGCATATATTCGATGCGCCGGATGGACAGGGTTAATTGTCCGTCTTCATTTTCATCGGTTAGAATGAAAAATTCTCTGGTTTCGTTTGATTGCAATACCTCTTCAGGGCTTTCGACTCGATTGATCGACATTTCCTGAATGGGAATGTAAGCTGCTGTTTTAGCACCGATATCAATCAGAGCGCCCCTCGGTTCTATACTAAAAACTGTACCCGCTACTACATCGCCCGGGCTAAAGTGATAGTCATATTTATCAAGTAGGGCTGCAAAATCTTCGTGAGTAAAGCCGATGTCTTTGACTGTGGTTTTGAGATTGACCATGCGAATAGTTTCCTAGGATTTCTCTCCTTCATGTTTTTCGTTTGTGCCGGCAGATATTAGAGATTTTGGTGAAAAAGCGATTAACTTTTTTCAAAATCTTTTACTAAAGTCAGTTTTTGCTAACTTTTGCCGGGTGCAACTGCACACCAGCGCTTGCCATTACTGTTACTTCATACTCTGTGTTAAAACGTTTAATCTTAACATTCCGAGTCAAGTAGACTATTTTGACACTCTCAGGTATAAATAAACTGAGATTCTTCATTCAACGAGCCGACTTGCTGGCGACAGGATGACTCCAGTCTAAGTAGAGGTCGGTTTCTCCAGAAGCGTAAATTTCGGTATGCCCTACCGTATTTAATTAGTCACCGATCTTTCGTTAGGTTTTGTTCAAATGCGAGCTTTCCTAAACTGCAACACCGTTAGGTGTGACTACGCACTCAACTAATCCAGTTAAGTTTTTACGTTGTCTAGTTATACTCTATTTTAGACCGATGACGATCATATCACACCCAGCACTCTTACTGAGAAAAAAGAACACTCGCGAGAAGGAGAGTCCCTTGAGTCGCTATTCCTCCCGGCCTTCCTCGCGACACGGTTTTCAATCTCCCAGAATATTTCTATAAATTAATTTAAGCGAGCTTAGCTGGGAGTAGCGCAGGATGCTGGGCTTTCTCGATCGACTGCTTCGACATCCGGCAAATCTGCGTCAAAATTGGGTCTAGTTTCTGCATCTTCAGCTTCGTTGAGGGGATTCTGAAGGTGATTTAGGGTATCTACAAAATCTCGGATGCCTCGAAATTGCCGATATACCGAGGCAAAACGGACATAAGCGACTTCGCTGAGCGGCCGCAGGTGCAACAGCACCAGTTCCCCTATTTCTGAACTGGCGATTTCTCGGAGCGATCGACCTTGGAGTTGCGCTTCAATTTCTTCAGCCAGAGTTTCGAGATGCCCCGAAGACAAACCGGTTTTTTCGCAGGCCCGAATCAATCCCCTGACTAATTTTGACCTGTCAAAAGATTCGCGCTTGCCGTCCCGCTTGATCACCGTAATCGGCACAAATTCTATGCGTTCGTAAGTTGTGAAGCGGTGCTGGCAGCTCAAACACTCACGCCGCCGACGGATGCTTTGACCTGATTCGGCTGAACGCGATTCTAGAACGCGGCTATTTGTGTGTTGGCAGGAGGAACAGCGCATGATTGCTGATTTTAACAGGCATTGCCAGCAAATTGCCATTCATCTAACCGCCTGGGGTCTGATGAATGGCTGGACTAGAAAAATCACTTAACACACAGCGGTGAAATAGTCCCGCACCAAATTAGATCGCTATGATGCGGGCTAACCGCAGTCCGGTTCAAGATATTTTGGACTTGCTGGAGGCGTATAGCTAATTATTTGCCAATCCGGGGAGGTTCCCGAAAGGCGATCGCAAAAAATAGTACGCCTATGGCTAAAGCCAGAATCAAAATGTAAGCAACACTTTCCATGTTAAATTTTCCCTATCTTCCCTTGCCGTATTATTTCATCGTGAACAAACCTGACGGTCAACTGAGTACAGTTAGACCGCAGGCTTCTTTTTCCTTTTTTTCAAAGGCTTTTTATAGTGAGGTAGTTCCACCCCCACTTGCTAATATAGTATCAGAGTATTTCCCGATCATCAATGGGTGTAAAAGAACAATTGTCGGTTTCCGTACCTACACCCGACGAGCCTTTCATCCCAAGGAGTAATTTATTCGGGGTACTTCGCGCAGCGCTCTGATTAATCCCCTCTAAATATACCGAGGGACTTCCCGGCGGGTAGTTAATTGCTGGTTTTATTCTTAACTAAAAAAACCCGGTTTCTTGAAGAAACCGGGTTTTTTTACACCGGGAAAGTTTCCCGGCTAGCCAGGGGCTGGCGAAATTTAGAGAGGTTCTTCTCTTCTGGTGGTCACGTCGCCCAGTTTTTGGAACAAGCCCCACTCGACTTGTTCTTCGAGGTCAGCCTCAACTCCAGCAAACACGTCGCGGAAAATAGTCCGAGAACCGTGCCAGATATGGCCGAAGAAGAACAGCAAAGCAAAGCAAACGTGTCCGAAAGTGAACCAACCGCGAGTCGAAGTGCGGAAAACGCCGTCAGAATTCAAGGTTTCGCGATCGAATTCAAATACTTCACCCTTTTGGGCGGCGCGAGCAAACTTCTTAACATCTAGAGGATTATCAAAGGTTTGACCGTTAAGTTCGCCGCCGTAGAAGCTGACAGTAACTCCGCTTTGTTCAAAGCTGTATTTTGATTCAGCACGGCGGAAGGGGATGTCAGCGCGAACGACCCCATCTTTGTCTGTCAAAATTACTGGGAAAGTTTCAAAGAAGTTGGGGAGGCGGCGAACCGACAATACCCGGCCTTCGTTGTCAGTAAATACTGGATGGCCCAGCCAAGATTTAGCAATACCGTCGCCATTGACCATCGCGCCGGCGCGGAACAAACCGCCTTTAGCAGGAGAGTTGCCCACGTAGTCGTAGAAAGCCAATTTTTCGGGAATTTGTTCGTAAGCTTCTTGGAAGCTAGCGCCACTGGCCAAGCTAGCTTGAGCTCTGCGATCGATTTCTTGTTGGAAATAGTTTCCGTCCCACTGATAGCGAGTCGGGCCAAAAAGTTCGATCGGAGTAGCAGCAGAACCGTACCACATCGTACCCGCAACCACAAAGGCTGCAAAGAATACGGCAGCGATACTGCTAGAAAGTACAGTTTCGATATTCCCCATCCGCAGGGCTTTGTAAAGACGTTCCGGCGGCCGCACTGTCAAGTGGAACAAACCGGCAATTACGCCGACTACGCCCGCTGCAATGTGGTGAGCCACGATGCCGCCCGGATTGAAGGGATCGAAGCCTTCAGGGCCCCAAGAAGGCGCCACTGGCTGGACGTGACCGGTCAGGCCGTAGGGGTCGGACACCCACATTCCGGGCCCAAAAAGTCCCGAAAGGTGAAATGCGCCGAAGCCGAAGCAGAGCAAGCCGGAGAGGAACAGGTGAATGCCAAACATTTTTGGCAAGTCGAGGGCTGGTTCACCGGTGCGAGGGTCTCTGAAAAGTTCTAAGTCCCAAAATACCCAGTGCCAAACTGCTGCTAAGAACAGCAGGCCCGATAGGACGATGTGAGCGACGGCGACGCCTTCAAAGGACCAGAAGCCCGGATCGACGTTACCTTCGCCAGTGATGCTCCAACCACCCCAAGAACCCGTAACTCCCAAGCGAGTCATGAAGGGCAACACGAACATCCCTTGACGCCACATTGGGTTCAGAACTGGGTCTGTGGGATCAAAAACTGCTAGTTCATAAAGGGCCATTGAGCCGGCCCAACCTGCCACGAGGGCAGTGTGCATTAAGTGTACAGAAATCAATCGGCCTGGGTCATTTAAGACGACTGTGTGTACGCGATACCAGGGTAGTCCCATTGACTGCGGTTCTCCAAGGTGTAAGTGATGATGTCTATTTTTACGGAAAAATCAGATTCTGAATCCCCAGCAGTTACCTGCAGGGTTTAAACTCTGCCTTTTGCCGACTGCCATCTACCTTCAAAGGTGGAGGCATAAAAATGAAAGTTATTTAAAGAAGTGTATCGAGTGTTAGAACCGATTGCAATATGTTGAGCATTACATTAGTTGCGGGTTGCCCATTTCGCAGCGGGCGGCGATCGTCCCGAGGCGTTCGAGGACTTGCTCGGCATCGATCAGTCTGGTGAGGGTGACGTTGCCGATATTTTTGGCGGGATCGGCAGGATCGGGACGGACTGCTGGTTGGACTTCTACCATGAGTACGGCGTCTTCTACGCGGTAGAGCCACATTTTTTCGTTGCGATCGGAAAGACAGAGGTTGAGCTGTTGGATGTCCGGCGCCCGTCTCCAGGCGGCGTGACTCCACTCGCCGCCGACGCCCCAAACGCGCCCAACTTTCCAGCCGTCGGATAAGAAGAAGTATTTCACTTGTGTACGCTTGTTGAGATTTTTTTGTCTAACATAGCGCAAAACTGCAATTGTACGGAATTATTGAACTCCGAAGACGCGAAGGGTGCATATAAATATTGTTATTCGATCGACTATTGGCTATAATATGCTATCTAAGGCATAATTGATCCAAATGACATGGAACATTGAGTTTCACTTTGATTTTTACTCTGAGTTTACCGAATTCCCCACTGATGTCAGATTAGAGCTTTTAGCAAAACTCACACTGTTACAAGAATTTGGCCCAAACCTCAAGCGTCCTCACGTCGATACTCTCAATGGTTCTACCTACACTAATATGAAGGAACTTAGGTTTCAGGCGGCTGGTGGAGTTTGGCGAGTCGCTTTTGCATTTGACCCCCGCCGAGAAGCGATTCTGTTGGTAGGTGGGGACAAATCTGGTAGTAGTGAGAAGCGATTTTACAAGCAACTAATTAAGATAGCAGATAGTAGATTTACCGACCATTTGAATAAGTTAATGGAGCCAGAAACAGATGACAATTAGCCTGAAGACTATTATGGAGAATTTGCCTCCCGAAGAACGAGCAATAGTCGAAAAGCGATCGGTTGAATTAATGGCTGAAGAAATGACCTTGCAAGACTTACGAAAAGCAAGGAAATTTACTCAGATTCGCATGGCAGAATTATTAAATATGCGTCAAGAAAATGTCTCCCGACTCGAACGCCGTGCGGATTTGTTGGTATCTACTTTGCAAAGTTATATCGCGGCAATGGGTGGGGAGTTGTCATTTGTCGTAGAATTCAAAGATCGACCCCCCGTAAAAATTACTGGATTAACATCGATGTTTGAAGAAAGCAGCTACACTAATGGAGAGGAAGAGTTTTAATTGAGGAACACCTGTTGTTAAAGTGAGAGCGCTCGAACCTTTTCGCATCTAGAGACCGCTGATCAAAAACATCGTATCCGATAAGTACCCATCCGCCTTAAACTCTGAAGTCAATTAGACATCTTCTAAAAAGATTTTGTCAGCCTTTCCCTACCTGGACTAAAACCTAATTTTGCCAGATGTCTATTATTCAATCTAAAATCTAAAATCTAAAATCTAAAATCGAATGATCGCACAAACTCCAGTACAATTCCAAGACAGTTTCGACATCATCGTAGTAGGTGGCGGACACTCCGGCTGCGAAGCCGCCCTCGCCACTTCTCGCCTCGGCTGTCGCACCCTTCTCCTCACCCTCAACCTCGACAAAATTGCGTGGCAACCTTGCAATCCGGCTGTCGGCGGCCCAGCTAAAACCCAACTTACTAACGAAGTGGATGCGTTAGGCGGGGAAATTGGCAAAATGGCCGATCGCACTTACTTACAAAAGCGCGTCCTCAACGCATCGAGAGGCCCCGCAGTTTGGGCGCTGCGAGCACAAACTGACAAGCGGGAATATGCCGCTGTGATGAATAATATTGTTGAAAATCAACCCAATTTGACCATCCGCGAAGCGATGGTTACAGACTTAGTTTTGGGCAAAAACGAAGAAGTAATCGGAGTTGAAACATACTTCGGCGTCGCCTTTGAATGCAAAGCAGTAATTCTCACCACAGGCACTTTTTTAGGTGGCACAATTTGGGTGGGCAATAAGTCGATGCCCGCCGGACGTGCAGGAGAATTTGCCGCCGTTGGCTTGACGGAAACTCTCAATCGTTTGGGCTTTGAAACTGGCAGGTTAAAAACAGGAACTCCGGCAAGAGTTGACAAACGTACTCTCGATTACACCCACCTCGAACCGCAGCCGGGAGATGCAGAGGTTCGCTGGTTTAGTTTCGATCCAGAAGTTTGGGTGGAACGGGAACAGATGCCTTGTTATTTAACTCGAACTACGCCTGAAACTCATCAATTAATTAGAGACAATTTGCATCTTTCTCCAGTCTACGGCGGCTGGGTGGATGCGAAGGGGCCGCGCTATTGTCCGAGTATTGAAGATAAGATTGTGCGGTTTGCGGATAAGGAAAGTCACCAGATTTTTATTGAACCGGAAGGTAGAGATATTCCTGAACTTTATATCCAAGGTTTTTCTACTGGTTTACCGGAAAATTTGCAGTTGCAAATGTTGCGGACTCTTCCTGGTTTGGAAAAGTGCGAGATGATGCGCCCTGCTTATGCTGTGGAGTACGATTATTTGCCTGCTACTCAGTGCTTTCCAACGCTGATGACTAAGAAGATTGAAGGGCTGTTTTGCG
The DNA here is from genome assembly GCF_036705685.1 of Microcoleus sp. AT3-A2. Lineage (NCBI taxonomy): Bacteria > Bacillati > Cyanobacteriota > Cyanophyceae > Oscillatoriales > Microcoleaceae > Microcoleus > Microcoleus sp. AT3-A2. Next base: position 152,897 of record NZ_JAUBVF010000004.1, on the reverse strand, counting down.
CGGGTCAGGTTAACGGTACAACGGGATATGAGGAGGCGGCAGCACAGGGGATTGTGGCGGGTATTAATGCGGCTCGGTTTGCGAAAAATCAGGAGATGATTGTGTTTCCTCGCGAGCAAAGTTATATCGGGACTTTGATCGATGATTTGTGTACGAAGGATTTGCGGGAACCTTACCGGATGTTGACTTCGCGATCGGAATATCGGCTATTATTGCGATCGGACAATGCTGACCAACGCTTGACGCCGCTGGGACGGGAAATTGGTTTGATTGACGATCGCCGGTGGGAGTTGTTCGATCGCAAACAAGCTAATATTGTGGCAGAGAAGGAACGTTTGTACTCGACGCGGGTGAAAGAGCACGAGGAAGTAGGCAAGGCAATTTTTGCAGACACTCAACAAGCGATTAAAGGTTCAATTACTCTGGCTGATTTGTTGCGTCGTCCTGGTTTTCATTATGTGGACTTGGAACGCTACAATTTAGGCAATTCTAGTCTGAAGTTGGCTGAGAAAGATGGTGCAGAAATTGACATCAAATATTCCGGCTACCTGCAAAGACAGCAAAATCAAATCGATGACATTGCCAAACACGAACGCCGACAATTGCCTGCAGATTTGGATTACATGGCAATTACAACTCTCTCCAAAGAATCGCGGGAAAAGTTGGCTAAGGTGAAACCGCTGACGATTGGCCAAGCGGCCAGAATTGGTGGGGTAAATCCGGCTGATGTTAATGCTTTGTTGATTTTTCTGGAAGTGCGAAACCGTCAGCAGCCAGCGGGTGTAGGTAAATAAGCTAAACTAGAGGTGTCTCAAGGCTGCCTTCAATTTTATGAAATAGCAGGATAAAAAAGTGTGACTATTGTGAAACCACTATTTTGTTCGGCTGCTTTCATATTGAGGGATATACAGCGTATTCCAGGTTTATGAAGTAAACCCTAATGCAACAAACAAGAAAAACTGGCAGAATGTCAACTCTAATTGATGAAATTCTGCCAGTATCTTTTAGATATTTATCAATCCTCGAACCAAGTCTGAATTTCGCAAATATTCCGCATAATCAGCGTTTATCGGTGGTTCAAACCTCCCCGAAATCCCCACCATTGTTGCCACCCTCAAAGCCTTAAAAGAACAGCGAGATGCCTTGCTATACGCTTATATAGGCGCTCACTGGTGGTACTGGGAATAGAGCGAAATTTGGTATTGGGCGATCGCACAATCGGCTAAATAGTCATTCCCCAACTTCCATAAAGAGTGCGAGAGAGGGAGAGGGGGGAGAGGGGGAGAATTGGGAAACACAGTTAAATTCATCCGTGTATCCGTGTCCGAATCCGTGTCGTACCCTTCTTCCCTCTTCCTTCTTCCCTCTTCCCTCTTCCTTCTTCCTTCCTTTAATGTGCCCAGAGAATCACGCCAGCTTCATAAGGACTGCTGAGATTATCGTGCTTCGGCAAAACCCGCAACGACAAACCTTGCAAACCACTAGAAGTATAAGTAATGTCAGCCGTATAAAGGCTAGCATTCTGAGAATCTTCTCCCAAATACTCCATCACCACCGGCACGCCACCAATAATATCGCCGTTAGCATCAACGGAGCCTTGATAAAGTTCAACTTGCACGTCTGCAGGTGTCAATCCCATCAGATTAATCCGAGATTTAACAGAGATCGACTGATTGACCTTAACTTCCTTATCCTGGGAAATATCAACAGCCTCAATCTTAATATCCTTCCACTTCGCCAGAACGTGCTTCTTCCAGTGAGACAACTCCTTGGCTGGAGCACAATTATCCGAAGTCATCGTGAAGAATCGATCGCTCACCGGGAAATAAGCCCGCCGCGCGTAATCTTTCACCATCCGAGCAGTATTGAAGAAAGGACAGTTTAAGCGAATCGAATCCTTCATTTTCTCCGTCCAACCGCGAGGAATTCCGTCAGCATCCCGGTTGTAAAACAGCGGTACAACTTCCTTCTCCATCAAGTCGTACAAAGCATTAGCCTCGACCTCATCCTGATACTTAGTATCTTCGTAAAACTCGCCATGTCCGATCGGCCAACCGGTGCGAACATAATCAGCTTCATCCCACCATCCGTCGAGAATGCTGAGATTCGGTAAACCATTCATCGAAGCTTTCATCCCCGAAGTCCCGGAAGCCTCACGCGGGCGGCGTGGCGTATTCAGCCACACATCGCAGCCCGACACCATCATCCGAGCGACGTTAATGTCGTAGTTCGGCAAAAAGACCATCGAGCTCATCGTGTCGTGCTCGCGGATGAAGTGAACGATATCCCGAATCAATTCCTTACCCGGAATATCCATCGGGTGAGCCTTCCCAGCAATCACAAACTGCACCGGGCGATTGCTGTCCCGCATGATCCGCATAATTCGATCGACATCGCGCAAAAACAGCGTCGCCCGCTTGTAAGTAGCAAAGCGGCGTGCAAACCCGATCGTCAGCACCTTCGGATTGAGAGCCTCCCGCGCGTGTTCGATTTCCGTTTGGGCCGCACCGCGCTCACGCAAAGTCTTTTGCAGCCACTCCCGTGCGAACACTACCAACTCGGATCGACAACGTTCGTGATTTCGCCACAGTTCCTCATCAGGAATCGATGACATCCGATCCCAGAGTCGATCGTCCTTGCGAGTCATTTCCCACTCCGGGCCGAGGTATCGATCGTACAACTCCTGAGTAGACTTCGCCACACAACTGCGAGCGTGCACCCCGTTGGTAATCGAAGTAATCGGTACTTCTTCCTGCGGCAAACCCGGCCACAAACCCTGAAACATCGGGCGCGACACCACACCGTGCAAAGCCGCCACCCCGTTGACAAAACTCGACATTTTAATTGCCAAAATTGCCATATTCAGAGGTGCGGACAAATCGCCAGTATTCTCCCGGCCCAATCCTAAAAACTCATCTTGCGACAAGCCAAATATCTTGGGATAGTGACTCAGATAGTGCATCACCATATCCGGCTCGAACAAGTCAAACCCAGCAGGCACCGGCGTGTGAGTCGTAAACATACTGCTCGAAACCACCACCTGTTCCGCTTCTACGAAACTCAGGTGATATTCCTCCATCAGCATCCGAATGCGTTCCAAAGCCATGAAAGCCGCGTGGCCTTCATTCATGTGATAAGCCGTAACTGTCAGCCCCAATGCCTTGAGCATTTTCACGCCGCCGATGCCCAGCATGATTTCTTGGTGCATCCGCAGAGTTTTATCACCACCATACAGTTGGTCGGTAATATCTTGGTCGTAGCGGCTGTTAGGTTCAATATTTGTATCCATTAGGTACAAAGGAACCGTTCCCACTTGTACTCGCCAAATCCGGGCATACACCTTGCGGCCGGGATAGTCCACCTCAATCCGCAATTCCGAACCGTCGGGATTGCGTTCTGGGTGAAGCGGCATATTGTAGAAATCGTTGAGCGGATAGCGTTCTTGCTGCCAGCCGTCGGCGTTGAGATACTGCGAAAAATAACCTTCTTGGTATAGCAAGCCGACACCGACTAAGGGCAAGCCCAAATCGCTAGCTGATTTGAGGTGGTCGCCTGCGAGCACGCCCAAGCCGCCCGAATAGATCGGTAGGGCTTTAACTAAGCCGAATTCCATCGAAAAGTAAGCGTAGCATTCTTGCTGCTCGGTGCCGCGCTGTTTGCGGTACCAGGCGCGATTTTTGAGATAATCGTCTAACTGCTGGGCTGCTCGGTTCATTTGGGCAATGAAGCCTTCGTCTTCTGCCATTTCTTGCAGCCGCTCTTGAGATATGGTTCCGAGCATCAGCACCGGGTTTTGGTTGCTGGAGTCCCACAGGTCTCGATCGAGGCGGCGGAAGAGGTCTTTGGTATCGACGTTCCAGTCCCAGTGCAAGTTGTAGGCAAGCTTGCGTAGGGGTTCGAGAATTGTCGGTAGCGACGGGGAAACGTTAAATGTACGAATTGGCTGCATAGACAAAGCCTTTATGTTGGGGTAGCGATATTTTCCTCTGTCTTTAGGTACAAGTCCGTTATTCTGCACACTATTTTAAGTTTTAACCAGTTCATGCACGATGCCATCAAGCAGACGAAACGGAAGCGCAGGTCGTTCGATGTGAGCGAACTGGCCGTTTTCGGCTGCGATAACTGTCGCAAGAAGGCCTCGCCACCAGACCATCACGACTCGACGGCGATCTGTCTTGAGTGCGGCAACGAGTTTTCCTACAGTGGCTGCTCGTGCGACGGCTGCGGCGGCGGGACGTATGCGGGTTTCGGCGGTGGTCGCACGACTTTTTACGTGTAACTTCGCAGGACTTGCACGCAGCGTTACAACCGCACGCAGTCGTAAGTCGCGACCCAATTAAGCAATTTTCACTTGTTGCAACTGAGAATTTAGCAATAGCTTCCTAGCATCACCAGCCGACAGGGCAGGGCTGAAATAGTAACCCTGAATTTCTTGACAGTGGAGTTCGCGCAAACACTCCAACTGCTCTTTAGTTTCTACTCCTTCGGCTACCACGCTCAAGTTCAAATCTCGCCCCAGCGTCGCTACAGCCTTGGCGATCGCGCGTTCGCACGGATCAGTCGTCAGTCCGCTGACAAAGGATTTATCTATTTTTAAGATATTCAAGGGAAACTTTTTGAGATAATTTAGAGAACAATAACCCGTGCCGAAATCGTCCAGCGCAATTTGCACTCCCATATTCTGCAACTCCCTGAGAACTTTTGTGGTATAATCCACATCTTGCATGGCTGTAGTCTCAGTAATTTCTAATTCTAAATACTTGGGTGCTAAACCGCTTTTTTCCAAGCACTTCGCTACCATTTCTAATAAATTAAATTGCTGGAACTGCCGAGCCGAAACGTTGACTGCTACCCGCAAATCTGGCTGCAAAGCATCCTGCCAAGCTTTATTTTGAGTGCAGGCTGTTTGCAGCACCCATTCCCCAATAGGTACAATGAGTCCGTTCTCTTCGGCGATCGGAATAAATGTAGCGGGAGTAACTAAACCTAATTGTGGATGTTGCCAGCGTAGCAGGGCTTCCATACCCTGAATTTTCCAAGTAGCGATGTTGACTTTTGGTTGGTAAAAAACCTCAAATTCTCCCTGTTCTAAAGCCTCGTGCAGCCTGTGTTCTATAGTTAGTAACTGGCTGCCTTGGGGATTAATTGTTGAAGTATATAACTGATAGTTATTTCTTCCCATTTCTTTAGCGCGGTACAAGGCGGCATCGGCATTTTTGACTAAAGTTTCGGCATCTTCGCCGTCGTTTGGATAAAGGGCAATGCCGATGCTGCTGCTAACATGAAACGGCTGTCCTTCTAGTTTAAATGCTGGCTTTAAATTGTTGAGTATTCTTTGAGCTGTTTTAACTGCATCTTCTAAGCAATTGATATCGGGAAGCAGTATGGTAAATTCGTCGCCTCCCCAGCGGGCAACCGTGTCAGTCGATCGCAAAGTGTCGCTGATGCGTCCGGCAAAACCTTCTAACAGGCGATCGCCCGCAGCGTGACCTAGTGTATCATTAATCTTTTTGAACCTGTCCAAGTCTAAAAACATCACAGCTAGCATTTTTTTGGTTTCTTTAGCTTGTTTTAAGGAAGCCAGCAGCCGCTCGTTAAAAAGTATCCGGTTCGGTAAACCGGTGAGTTGGTCATAAACAGCTTGATAGCGAATAATTTCTTCAGCTTGCTTGCGCTGAGTGATGTCCATCATCGTGCCGATCGCCCTTACTGCTTTGCCACTTTCATTACGGATGATATAGCCGCGATCTAGTACAAAAACATATCCCCCGTCTGCACGGTGAAAGCTGTATTCTTCCGACCAATATTGAGCGTCTGAGTTCATTGTTTCGTTGAAGCTTAACATCACTCTTTCCCGTTCTTCGGGATGAATATTTAGCCACCACGATTCTACTTCTATCGTCTGATTTTCGTTGAGTTTGTATCCAAAAACTTTTTCAAATTCTTCACTCAACCAATACTCATTTTTTGATAAATCAAAATCCCATACGGCATCATTTGTCGCCCGTGTCAGCAGGTGAAAGCGTTCTTCGCTTTTGCGTAGTTTTTCTTCGGATTGCACCCGTTCCGTTACATCCCGAAAGCTGAATACCCGACCAGTAATTTTGCCTCCGGTGCGCTGGGGCAGCGAGTAGCGCTCGAAAATTCTGCCATCTGTCAACTCGATGAGATCGTAACTTTCTGCTGCAGGACGATCGGACAATTCTTTAGTACGGTTGAGAAATATTTCCGGGTATTTTAACAGGTTGATTCCAAACGCCAAAATTTGGTTGTTATCTCTCGAATCCAGCAGGAAATCCGGCAACTGCCACATTTCGGCAAATTTGCGATTAAAGGTGAGCACTGTGCCTCCACTGTCAACCGCCAGAATACCGTCAGCAGTAGATTCAATGGTTGCTTGAAGCAACGAAAGAGATGTTTCTAGTTCTAGCTCTGCTAATTTGCGATCGCTGATGTCAAATGCTGTGATTAATATTGAGGCTTTTTTTTCAAATTTGATAATATCTACAGTTGCTTCAATCCAGCGCATTTCTCCTGTTTTCGTGACTATTACTAATTCATATTTAGACCCTGCATTTGAGCGCGCATGGCTGGATTTACCCCATTTTTTAACTATTTCTATAAAATCTAGATGAATTAAGTCGTATAAATCCAATGCTAGTAATTCTTCGCGAGTATATCCTGTCAGAGCTTCTGTCTGAGCATTGACATAACGGAACTGTCTACGGTGATAGATAAATGCCACAGCATTCACAGTTTCTATCAGTTGGCGAAACTTTTTTTCACTGCGCCGCAAATTTCTTTCAACCCGCTTGCTATCGGTAATATCTTCTGCTATATATAACTTGCCGCTGACCTTACCTTGACCGTCGCGAATAATTGAAATAGAAAGCAGTACAATTATTTTTTTTCTGTGTTTAGAAAGGTAGACTTTTTCGACGTTGCGGACAGAACCTTCGGCTGTTAAACTAGCTAACTCTAACTCCTGTGCCGGTGATTCACTTTTCTTAAAAAGTCCGGCTATTGGTTTGCCTAACAACTCTTTTTTAGAGTATCCCAGAAGTTGACAGGTAGCTTGGTTTAACGACAGGATATGACCGCCCGGGGTGGTCGCAATTATCGAGACGTTCATTTCCTCGCAAATATCCAGGACATATTCGGCAGTTTGCTGCAAATCTTGGGTCATTTGGGCAATAGTATGCCAGATATCCTGTTCTTTTTTTGGATACAACACTTTTTCTCCTTTTGGTAGCTTGTCATTCTCTGTTTCAGACTTCGGCTTGATTAACCTCATCCTCTTGGATAAGCTATTTACTGTCTTCCCCCTGATAAATAATGAGATTACTAAACAAATAAAAACCAGAGAATAACCGATTATTGTCAACCTAATAGTAGGTTCTTTTCTAGAATTTTTCTGAGATTGTATATAATTGTAACTCGGTAATTTTAGTGGCTCAATTGGGGATAATTTATCTAAAAATAATGCAGCGCTTGCAGAAGTAAGGGGGCGAGATGCCGATCGCAAATAGCTATGTTTCTGAGACCCAACCACAATCCCTTCTACAGGGCTAGTGCCATGTCCATCTCCTAGACTTGTCGGTAATTTTTTGGGATTAATGCAACATTCCGCACCAAAAATAGCAACCGCGAAATATCCCAACATCAATTGAAAAATTATTTTCATTAGATCCTGTTCCTAATAAATTTAAATAAATCCTTTTTCTGCAATCCTAAATGTTAAAACTTTTAGCATAACTTGCTCTGCCATAGGAAAACCCAGCCAACCTTAATTAATGTGGGCTTGTAAATTAAATTGTACCCAGCTAATAACTTAGCTTTATAACTAATTACAATTTTAATCTTAATTTAAAATGTGTCATCAGCCATTGTGCCACAAATTATCCGCCATTCTGCCTAGACACCGAGTGGAAGCGCGCTAAGATTAGATAATTCCCGCAAGGAGGCGATCGGGATTTGTTAGAAAAATAAACAATTAGCTTAAAATCGATGCAGAGGTCCACTAATTGAACCCATGAGTCAGACCATCCCAGAACTCCAAAAAGAAGTCCGCGCGCTGCAAGCAGAAGTTACCGCCCTGCAAGAGTCGCGGGAAAAACTTGGCGTACAGCGCTCTGAGTGCCGAGTGGCAGTCAGTTTTCCCAAAAATAATACTCCTGAAGCCATTGCCGAGTTCCACCAGCAAACTGCTGCTTTTGGGGAGCAGTGGTTGCAGCAAATCCAGGAAATTGACCGAGAGACTAAAAATATTGAAAAGCAACTGCAACAAAAACAGGCTTTACTCAATTACAAGCAAGGTGAATTAGAAAAAATGCTGGCAGGAGAGCACTGGCAAGAAGTAGAAAATACTGTTCAAACCGGGGAAAAGCGCTTGCAAGCACAAGCTCGCAGAATCAATCAAGCAGCAGCGCAGCTAGAGGTAGAAATTCAAGCTTTGAAAGCACTGTACGACCAACTAAACCCGAGTTATTCTGAGTGGTTTCAACAACCAACTCAAATAGTCAAATTTTCTGCAACAACTATTCCTTATGCTGTTCCCAGCAGCAGCGGGTTGATATTGGAGAATAAGGAGATTGAGTGGGAAAAAACGTAGTTTTGACTTGTAAAGTTTCAAGGTAAATTAGTGATTTGAATGTCGCCGTCGAACCATCTAATAAGCAATACAGATTCGACGGCAACATCGCAATTATTTTACCTGCTTTTTTAGATAAAAAATACAAAACTGCCTCTGGTACAGCTAATTTTAAGATTTTTGAGTTTCATTTTTTGAAACAGGTTTATTTTTAAGTCTCGTGTCAATCTAAAATCTAAAATATAACAGTTCTGGACGCATCAACCGGGTTTTACGAAAAGACTTTGTTGCAGCCCTCGCTTCCGCTAAAAAACCCGGTTGATGAGAGCGAGGAGTGCGTGAGCTCTGTCTAAAATCTCAAATAAACTTACTGATGAAACAATTGATTTGGATAGCGCTATTTATTCTGGTTGCGGTGACGGCTGTTGGCTGGGGTTCTGACTCGTGGCAGCGGTTGTCGGCTGTACCCGAAGTTGGGATCGATCGCAATATCCACACTTCTCAAAACCCGTCTCCCTTACCGCTTCCTGCTGAAAAAAATGCTTTTTCTCTGCCCCAAATAGACCAGTCCCGCTTGTGGAAACACGTCGATAGTTTAGCAGGAGAACGGGATGGAGAAGGCTCTCGCTCTTTTACTAGAGACTACATTTCCCAACAACTCCAAACATTAGGATTTTCCCCTGATCTGCAGCAGTTCGATCGCGGAATCAACGTCTTCGCTGAGAGAAAAGGTACTGACTCAAACGCCGGTGCAATTTTAGTGGCAGCACACTACGATACTGTACCAAACTCCCCAGGCGCTGACGACAATGCGACGGGAGTTGCAGTAGTTTTAGAAGTAGCAAGATTGCTGGGTCCTCGCCCCACACCTCGGACATTGCAAGTAGCATTTTTCGACAGGGAAGAACTCGGACTTTTAGGCAGTTTAGCATTCACCGGTAGCGAGGCGCGGTTAAAAAATTTGCAGGGTGCAATCGTCCTGGATATGGTAGGTTATGCCTGCCGCACGCCCGGATGCCAGCAATATCCCGAAGGATTGACAGCGCAACCTTTTCTAGAAGCATCGGGGGTAACTTCTCCCGATAAAGGCGAGTTTATCGCTGTGATTGGGGATGCGGAACATCCGCTGCTATTGAAAAGTTTTGCGGAGTCGGGAAAAGCGGATTTGCCTGCGGTGGTGGCGCTGCCGGTTCCCCTGAAAGGGTTGCTGACTCCCGATGTTTTACGCAGCGACCACGCGCCTTTCTGGTATAAAGGAATTGGTGCTGTGTTGGTGACGGATACTGCAAATTTGCGATCGCCCCACTATCACCAATCTAGCGATACATTAGCAACTATCGATCGACCTTTTTTCGCCGGTTCTGCTCAAATTGTTGTTAATGCCGTTGCTAAATTATTGGAAATTCGGTAATTGGTAATCGGTAATTGGTAATCAGCAATCTACTCATTACCAGGCAGGGCCTGGTAACGCATATCCAGAGGCTCTGCCTCCAATTTTCCCACGCCAAGCAAGCGGGGCAGAGCCTCTGGAAATCAATTCCTAGGCAGAGCCTAGGAACTAGGTAAATAACTAATAAGTAATAACTAATAAGTAATAACGAATGACTAACAAAGAAAGCCTGCAACGGCATTTACTGCAACTAGACAATCGAGGCTACAAAGCCTACAAAGACATTCAAGGTAGTTACGACTTTTCTGAATTTCGATTAATTATTGATTACGTGCAGGGAGATCCGTTTGCTTCTCCGAGTAAATTTAGAGTCATAGTTCCGCCAAACATTGCTCAAATTCCTTATCAACTTTTCAATTCTCGCAGTCGAGAAATAGCTTTGCGAGATTACCTAACTCGCCAGTTTGACAAAGCCGCACACAGCATCAGCAGCAAACGCGGTACTGGGAAAAGCGGTATGATTGCAGTGACTCGGTTCGGACAAGAAGTTTTAGAGCGAACTTCCGCATTTATCATTTCCTCAAATACATCCGATATCGAAGATTTAGGAGGAGTTGAACTGCGATTTGCCGTCGGACTTCCAGCGGGCGGGCGCAGTATTTTAGGGCGACAAGCTGCTGAAATGCTGTGCGAAGATATTCCGCAAATTGTCAGCACTTCTCTGAAGTATGCTAACTTAAATGCGGCTGAATGTCGGCGTCACGTTGAAACTGTAGAAGATGCTGACTGGCTGCGGCAGCAGTTAGCTGAAAACCGATTAGTTGCGTTTGTGGCTGACGGTTCTATTTTACCCCGCCGCAGCGGTGTTGACGATCGCCCTTTGTTAAATAATGCTGTGGCTTTTCAGTCGCCGCCGTCGTTAAAAGTTGAGTTTAATTGTCCGAATCGCGGTTTGATGTCCGGTATGGGTATTCCCGCTGGCATTACTTTGATTGTTGGGGGCGGCTATCACGGCAAATCAACTTTACTCAGGGCGATCGAGTTGGGAGTTTACAACCGAATTCCGGGAGATGGCAGGGAATGTGTGGTGACTAATCCGGCGGCGGTGAAAATTAGAGCGGAAGATGGTAGAAGTGTGGCGGGAGTTGATATTTCGCCTTTTATTAACCACTTGCCACAAGGTAGAGATACTGCACAATTTTATACTGAAAATGCGAGCGGTAGCACGTCGCAAGCTGCTAATATTATTGAGGCTTTGGAAGTGGGGAGAAAGAAGAAAGAAGAAGGAAGAGGGAAGAAGGAAGAGGGAAGAGGGAAGAGGGAAGAAGCTCAGTCTTTTGTTTTAGACACGGAGTTAGTCGCTATTTCAGAAGGGGATTTAGTGCCTGTTTTATTGGTGGATGAGGATACGGCGGCGACGAATTTTATGATTCGCGATCGCCGAATGCAGGAACTCATCGCTAAGGATAAGGAACCGATTACGCCGTTTATTGATAAAGTTAAACAGTTGTACGCAGATTGCGGCGTATCGACTATTTTAGTCATGGGGGGAAGTGGTGATTATTTTGATGTGGCGGATACTGTGATTGCAATGGAAAATTTTCAAGCATATAATGTGACAAAAAAAGCTAAAGATATAGCTAAGAATTACTCGGTTAGCCGCGCTGTTGAAGGGGGAGAAAATTTTGGTAAGATTACTCAAAGAGTGCCGATTCCTGCTAGTTTAGATCCGAGTCGGGGACGGCGAGATGTGCGGGTGAAGGTGCGGGATGTTGATGAATTGGCTTTCGGAACTGAGGATATTGATTTGGGTGCTGTTGAGCAAATTGTGGACAGCGGACAGTTAAGGGCGATCGCTGCGGCAATGGTTTATGCTAAGCAGCAATACATGGACGGAAAACGCACTTTGTCGGAAATCATAGATTTGGTGATGGCAGATATTGACGCGCAGGGGATGGATATTTTATCGCCTTTTCCTGAAGGGGATTTTGCCATGTTCCGACGATTTGAATTTGCGGCGGCAATTAATCGGCTTCGCAGTTTGTCCGTTGTTGCCAAAATGACTGTTGACTGTTGACTGTTGACTGTTGACTGTTGACTGTTGACTAATGACTAATGACTAATGACTAATGACTAATGACTTTTTGATATGCTAACAAAAGTGAGTGCAAAAACCGCGATTGAAGTATGACAGGCAATATAGGACAACTGACTGCTTTAAGCGATCGACCTTATTTAGTATTAAGCAATCAAGGCGAGGTTTTACAGCTAGAGTTAAAACAGCAGCAGCACGTATTGGGGCGCGATCGCACTCGTGCTGATTTAGTCATTCCCGAACCCTGGCGGGCAGTTTCCGGCGTTCACGCTGTTTTGCGCCAAATTGGGGATAATTACTGGATTTACGACGGTGACGGGCAGCGGCCGAGCACTAATGGCTTATTTGTCGATCGCACTCGCATCACTCCCAATGACGGTTATTGTCTGAAAAACGGCACAGAAATTAAAATCGGTCTCGATCCTCAAAATCAAGTTTTGCTGAGTTATTTTAATCCGCTGGCGAATCAGGTTGCTGTCCCTAGCAAGCAGTCAATTCTTCTTAAGAATCGGTCGGTTTTGTTGGGCCGCGATCCAAACGCTTCGCTGCAATTAGATGCGCCGCTTGTTTCTAGACGCCACGCCACAATCGACCAAGACAGTCGCGGTAATTATATTTTGCGAGACCACAGCGTTAACGGGGTTTTTGTTAACGGTCAGCGAGTGACAAATTCTGTACAGTTGTCCGAGGGAGATGCAATTCGGATCGGCCCGTTTACTCTAACTTACCGCAGCGGTGAGTTACAAATGCAAGACCGAGGCCATCAAATTCGTTTGGATGCTGACAGTCTGGTGATTCCGAAGCGTTTGGATAACATCACTTTGGCGATCGAACCGGGGCAGTTTGTGGCTTTAGTCGGCGGTAGCGGCGCTGGCAAATCTACTTTAATGCGGACGCTTTTAGGTATCGAAAAAACTACTAACGGCGCTGTGTTTCTCAACGGTGACAACCTGCGCCAAAACTTCAATATTTACCGCAATCAAATCGGTTACGTGCCTCAAGATGATATTGTACACGCAGATTTGACAGTAGAAGAAGTCTTGAGTTATGCAGCTAAATTGCGCTTACCTCCCGATACAGATGTCAAGCAGGTAGTCGCAAAAACTTTAGAAGATATTGAAATGACTCACCGTCGCAAGGCTTTGGTAAAACAGCTTAGCGGCGGACAGCGGAAGCGGGTCAGCATCGGAGTTGAACTGTTAGCAGACCCGAAACTTTTCTTTTTAGACGAACCGACTTCAGGACTCGATCCGGGTTTGGATAAGAAGATGATGCAACTGCTGCGAAAGTTGGCAAACCAAGGCCGGACGGTGATTCTGGTGACTCACGCGACGGCAAATATCACGATGTGCGATCGGATTGTTTTTATGGGTCGCGGCGGACGCCTTTGTTACTTCGGCCCGCCTAGGGAAGCGCTCGATTTTTTCGATGTCAAAACAGGCGATTTTGCAGACATTTACAACGAATTAGAAACAGGAGAAACCAACGTTCAAAGCTGGGCAGAAAAGTTTAATAAATCTCCATACTATCAGCGCTATATTGTCAACCACTTCAGCACAGGCAACGCTAATGCAAAAATACCTTCTGCACCTTCTGTACCAAAATATCAATCTTTTGTAAAACAACTCGTTTTGCTTGCCCAGCGCTATTTACAACTCGTTTCCCGCGACTTAATTAACTTGAGTTTAGCTCTTTTAACGGCTCCGATCGGCATTAGTTTGCTGCGGCTAGCCGTCAGAGATAAAGACCCATTAATTGGCGCACCGGAGGCAACTTTAGCACCTTTGGCGCTCAGAGTTCTATTTGTATTTACCTGTGCGGCGATTTGGGTAGGACTGGCAACTTCTCTGCAAGAAATTGTTAAAGAATCTGCTATCTATTTGCGCGAACGTTTGGTCAATTTAGGATTGTTTGCTTATTTAGGTTCAAAACTTTTTATACTTTCTGGTTTAGCAGTATTGCAAACACTGTTAATGGTAGGAGTTATTCTGATTGCTTTTAAATCCCCAGAACCGAGTTTGATTTCCTGGTCTGTGGGAGCAAGCATTACCACATTCCTAACTTTGATGAGCTGCATAAGCCTTGGATTAGTCGTTTCCGCGATTGTTAAAAATAGCTCTCAAGCTAATAGCGCTTTGCCTTTATTATTGCTGCCTCAGATTATTTTTTCTGGAGTTTTGTTTAAGATGGAAGGTGCGGCGAGCAAGTTTTCTTGGCTGATGTTAAGCCGCTGGTCTGTGGGTGCTTACGGCTCTTTAGTTAATGTGAATGGGATGGTTCCCGCGCCTACTACATTACCGGACGGGAGTACGCTTCCTCAGCCGTTTGAGCCTACTCCGGTTTACGATCCAACCTGGGAGAATTTGAGTTTAAATTGGGGTATTTTGTGCGTGCATATTTTCGTTTATTTGATGTTCACTCTGTGGTTGCAGAAGCGGAAGGATATTTTATAATTAAAATTACGCCTTTTCAACTCACAGTTCATTATCAAATCAGATGGGGGGAGAGATAAATGTTAGTTAAAGCCAACGCCGTAGTAGAAATTGCTGCATCGCCTGAAGTAGTCTTTGATTTTGTTACCTCCCTGTCAAATCTGCCCAAAGTCTTTCGCGGATATGGCCCAATTCCAGCAATTATTAAAGCTGAGATGGCAGATGGTGGAGAAATGCGTGAAGGCGGCGTGCGGCGGATAGAAAATTCCGACTCTTCGGTTATTGATGAAGAAATCATTACTTTCAAAAAGCCAGAAAGACAAACCTACCGACTGGTTAGAGGGTTTAAGTTTCCGATTTCTCTACTCATTGAGTCTGGTGGGGGAGATTGGAATTTCACTGCTACAGCAAAGGGAACTCGGATTGATTGGGAGTTTTATTTTATGCTGACTTCTCCGGTATTCTATCCCGTTGGGTTGTTGCTAGTTCAGGTTTTTATGCAAAAAGCTATGCAGCAGTGTTTAGATAAAATTCAAGAATATTTGGCTAACCCAAGCGAATAGATTATATGAATTATTGGCTAATGAAGTCTGAACCGGATGTTTATACTATTGCGGATTTGAAGCACGATCGCACTTCCATTTGGGATGGTGTCCGCAACTATCAAGCGCGCAATTTTATGCGAGAAATGAGTCGAGGAGATTTAGTATTTTTTTACCACTCTAATACTCAAATACCGGGAATTGTCGGCTTAGTGCGTGTCGTTGAAACTGGAATTGCTGATCCGACTCAGTTCGATATTAATAGCGAATATTATGATCCTAAATCGCCGTTTAATGCTCCTCGCTGGCAAACTGTGAGAGTTGAGTTTGTTGAGGAATTTGCTAAGTTAATATCTTTGGATGAACTGAAACAAAAGTTTAGTGCTGATGAGATTTTGGTGGTAAGGAAAGGCAATCGGTTATCGGTGATGCCGGTATCTGAAGTTGCTGCTGAGAAGATTTTGAAGATGAGATGAGTTTATTACTCACTTTATACCGGGCGAGCGTAAGTCACTAGCAACGCGAACAAACAAACAAAGTCCGCAGGCGCGGACTGAAGAATAAATGGCGTTGCTGAGTTAGAGTATGAATAGGAGGAATAATTTATGCAATGCCCAGAATGTAAATCAACCCATATCCGTAAAAATGGCAAGAAGAAAGGAAAACAGAATCACATTTGTGTCCAATGTGGTCGTCAATTTATTAATCACTATTAAGCCCATCGAGGTTATAGCGAGAGTATCAAACGTTATTGCCTAAAAATGTATGTCAATGGTATGGGCTTACGGGCGATAGAACGAGTTAAGGGAGTTCATCATACCGGGCGTAATAAATTGGATAAAACAAGTCGGAAAACTGTTGCCAGATGTTTATGATCCTGAAGTCATTCCAGAAGTTGGTGAACTCGATGAATTACAAACTTATGTAAAAAAAACAGACAAAATCTGGCTGTGGACAGCGGTTGACCACTTTCAACCAGGAATTTTAGGCTGGGTATTAGGGAATCATAGCGCTAAGATATTTGAACCATTATGGGACAAGGTAAGTGCATGGAAATGCTACTTTTATGTAACTGATGGATGGTCTGTATATCCCATGTTTATTCCTGATGGGTAGCAGATTATTAGCAAGACTTATATGACACTCCTTAGAAGGGAAAAATACCAGACTAAGACATTATTTGGCTAGGCTAAATCGTCAGACTCTTTGTTATTCTAAATGTGAGGAAATGCTCAAGCATTCTATTAAGTTATTAATACATTACTTGAAATTTCATGATATTCCCATTCCTGGGGCATTCATACCTTGATTCAGCAACGCCTGGGTTTTATCGGATCTGTTCTACTGTTTATATGTCGCTGATTCCCAGCTTCTCTTTAATAATTAATGCCCCTAATGCCATCCTAAATGATTTGGCGGGTGCTCCCATTTCGGTGGGGAAATTTTCAGCATATTCTGATTCAAACTCTGACGCCCGGGATTAGTTGCGCCATTTTCACCCAACGGTTATCTTCTGACAATCTTCCTTCAAAGGGGAGTTCAAAGTCGGATGGGGGGCTTGGGGCAAGCTCAGCTTTTCTATACACGATCGCAGGTGGTGATGCACGGGTTTTGAGTTATTATACCTGTTTTTCTTGCACCCTTACTACTTTTTTGGTCGGAAAATCCCTACACTGTTTACTTTTCTCACTGATTCAGCAAGCCCCAACTAGAGTTTTAGCAATATTTTCTGCCTCCGCCTCCGATGCTGCAGTTACCAGCACCACCCCAAAATTAATTGTCATAGTCAACAGTGAACAGTGAACAGTGAACAGTGAACAGTCAATCGATTTTAGATTTTAGATTTTAGATTTTAGATTTTAGAATTGAAGCATTGACCCCACAGATAAATTCGGGGGCAAGTTTCCTCGGATACAGGTTTTTTATTTCTGGGTCCTGAGTCTCCGAAGGAATGAATCCGAGGGCTTGTATCCTGGATGCTTTCGGTCAACAGTTAACAGTCATCAGTCAACAATCAACCGTTAATCTCATTAACTTCCCAAGAATTGACTCTGCCCGCCCCAGCTAAGGAAAAATAGCGTCTAGTAGATTCCGGCAAAATGGCTCCCGCCAACAAAGCATTATCTAAATTAGCTCCTATTAACGTCGCCTCGCTCAAATCTGCTGCCATCAAATCTGCTTGACACAACTTTGCCCAATTCAGATTTGCCCCTCTCAAACAACTTCCCCTCAACTTAGCCCCGGTTAAGTTTGCACCCGCCAACTTCACCCCACGCAACTGAGCCGCGCTGAAATTTGCTCCCGCCAAATTCGAGCCTTCCAAATTAGCTCCCATTAGTTTAGCTTCGCTCACGTTAACGCCGCTCAAATCTGCACCGCAGAGATTCACCCCTGCCAACTGCGCTCGCCGCAGACTGACTCCTGTTAATTGAGCTCCAAAAAGTTTTGCACTATTGAGCCTTGCACCGTAAAGGTTTGCCCACTTAAAATTAGCTGCCGTCAGATTAGCGCCCAGCAAGTTAACTAATTGCAAGTCGGCGCTGCACAAATTGGCATTCCACAAGACAGCACCCCGCAGGTTTGCGCCAGTTAAAGTTGCGCCACTTAACTTTGCTCTCGGCAATTTTGCTTTTACCAAAAAAGCACCGCTGAGATTGGCTTTTGTCAAATCTGCACCTGAGAGTTGGGTTTCACCCATTTTGGCAAAAGTTAGATTTGCTCTGTGCAGCAGTGCACCTTTGAGTGTTGCTTTGGTGAGAAACGCCCTGCTGAGGTTCGCCCCTGAAAGATTAGCTCGCGAAAGGTTGACTCCGATTAAGATTGCTCCGCTGAGGTCTTTCCCGCTGAGGTCGGCTTCAGTAAAGTCTCTTTCTCCTTTTTCGTAATTGTTGAGCAGTTCACTAACTTCCATAGGGCATCAGACCTTCTATGATTGTGGGGTTTCGATCCAGAAATCTTTACTGTTAAGGTTGTTTCAGAAAGGAAACTGTTTTAGAAAGGAAACTGTTTTAGCCTTTGCCTCAAACGGTATAAATTTCATTAACATCACTTTCTGTTTAAAGGCAATCTCTTAATAAAGATTTTATATCTTCCACGGGGTAGCGATCGCCCTTTCGGTATTTTTGAATTAAAAGTTAATGTTTTGTGACATAGATAGTCCTTGCTTAACGATCGACCGTTATTCGCAACTTCAGGCGCAGCGTGCCCTTGAATCCTGCAGGAGGTTGCCAGGAACTCAAGGCCATCTTGAGAGTTTCTACTGCGTCTGTTGCTTGCAGCGTCGAGGTTGTAGTGTCTATCGCCAATCGGGTAACGCGGCCGTCTTGTACCAATAACTTCCATACCGTTTCACCGCTAACCCCCGCCGGGAGATTAACAGATTGCAGGTATTGACTCAAAGCCGCGATCGCCCCGGCATCCAACCCTTCGGCGCTAACTACTTGGAGGCGAGAAGCCAAAGGCTTGGGGCGTTGCAACTCACCGTAACCGGGCTGGCGCGGCGGCATAACAGGAGCTGGCCTCACTGGTGCCGAGCTGCGGGTCGAGGTAACGCTGCGACTGCCGCCTCTTGTTGGCTCTGCCTCCTCCGACTGGAAAATACCTTCATAGCTGACACCCTGCGGCAATTCCACAGGCACTTGCACGCGGCGACGAGATCCATCGGGTTCGACTCGTACTTCTTCGCTCACAGCCACAAAAGCCGTGTATTCCGACAGCAAGCGATAAGTCAGAGCAGTATTAGTTACAGCTTCCACCAGAGATTTAGTCTCGCCACCAAACATTTGATTCATTAAATCTTTAATGCGCGATCGCCCCCAAAGTTGAGCTACCGCCGGATTGCCAAAATCCGTAGCGGTTGCTGCGACTGAAGTAGACTCCCGCTGCCGCCCGCCGGATTGAGCAAAATTAACAGGTAAAACTTGCTCGTAAGCTTTGCCACCTGCAAGAGTGCCGCGGATGCGAAGTTGACCGTTAGCTCGATCGGTCTTTTTGCCAAACAAAACCAGTGGCTGACTCGCAAACAAGTCTGGGGGTGCGATCGGATAAATCTCCGGTTTTTCCCCCATCCCTTCCCAACTAATTTGAATATTAGTCAATACCGGACTATTAATTTCCCGAAAAAACTTTTCTGCCGCTTCTGCTGACTGTTCATCTTGACGAATTACTTGAGACGTGCCTCTTCCCACTTCCGCCAAACGGTTAATCAAAAACCGATTCACCGAACCGCCGACACCAAAACTATAAAGTCGATTTCCCGGTTTCAGACTTTCCTGAACCCGCGCTAGCACTTCATTTTCATTACCAATGTAACCGTCAGTAATTAGTACAATACTCCGCAGCCTTCCCGTTGCCGCCGCCGGAAAATTCATCACGGTTTGAATACCGTTAAGCAGTTCAGTACCACCGTTAGCCTGCAACTTGTCGATATAATTAATTGCGCTTTGTCGATTTTCTGCCGTATTCGCTAAAGGAGTATTTGAAAGCGCTTTCGCAGTATTTGCAAAATCAATAATAGTAAAAGTATCGTTGGGATTCAGCCCTTGAATAAAGCGGCGCATCAACTCCTTAGATTTTGCCAGCGGTTCGCCCTGCTGAGAACCGGAAGTATCCATCAGAAACACGACATCTTTAGGTACAATTTCATTAGTTTTGTAATTTAATGCCGGAATCAAATAAGTAGCAAAATGACCGCCCCGCTGGTCGGATTGAGTCAAGACAGTTGCGCGCGTATTTTCGCCCGCCACTCGATAGCGCAAAATTAAATCTTTATTGGGAATTGTGTCAGAATTGGCTAATTGGACTTGCACAATATTTCCCCTGCGGTCAGTTGTAATTTGATGGGAAGTAGAGCGGACATCGCCGATCGCAACGCCGGCATCTATTTCTACCGAAACAGCGATATTGTGACCCGAGATCTTTCCTGGAGGCAAAACAGGCGGGTTAATGCGATCGGCATCGGTATTAACCCTCCCCTGCCCCCCCCTTGCTAAGGGGGGAAATTGAGAATCGCCCCCCCTTACTAAGGCGGGGTTGGGAGGGGTCGAATTTGCCGAAATATAGCGAGGCCCAACCACCATTGGAAACACAAATTCGTAATCGCCGCCGACAAATTTGAGACTTTCCGTGTAGCGAATCGTAACTTCAATTTTTTCTCCCGGTTTGATATTAGCGAGAGACTGAGTAAAAATATTGGATCGTTCTTGTTCCAACAAACCCGCACTCCGGCCTTGCTTTCTGGCTTGTTCGTAAATTTCCAAAGCTTCCTCGCGGCGTTTGATATCAGCTTTAATAGTTCGTGAGCCTATTTTAATTTCCATATCATCTACCGCCGCTTCATCGGGCAAAGGAAATACATAAACAGCTTCTATAGATTCGAGAAAAGGATTTTCAAACTTCTGAACAACTTCGACGCGGGAGATATTGCCAGTTATTTTGGCTTTAACTTCAGTCTGCTTGAGAGGAAAGACTTGTTCTGAGGCCGTATTTTGAGTTTTGACGAACAAACCGCCGACTGGACAGCGAGTTTCGGGCGATCGTCCGCCATTGCAATTAACATCGTTACTAGCGAGGATTTTCGGCGACGCAGACGAATAATTTTCCCCAAGAGCATTGGCCCGGGCCGTATTTGGAGCGAGCCACACGCCACACTCGATGGCTGCGAGCAATGCGATACCAGCAGAAAGCAACCGTTGAGGGGATAGAACGCAGACAAACTTCATAGCAGTTTTTTTTAGCAGACTTGAGGTGCTTTGTGTACCATGACTTTACGATTGCCGAAACGTTCCTGAGTTAGCTTTTTGGGAAAAATGACTGAGCGCGTAGGGCTGATTTTAGATTTTGGATTTTAGATTGACAATCAAGCATCCAGGATACAAGCCCCCGGATTCATCCGTCCAGAAATAAAAAACCTGTATCCGATAAAAAAGTCGCCGAATTTATCCGTGGGGTCAATGGTTCAATTCTTTAATCTAAAATCTAAAATCTAAAATCGCGCAATCGATTGACTCGCCTAGGGGCCGACTGGGGGGCGGGAACTTTTGTCGAAGCCATGATTGCTCTGTCCGACTGCTGTCGTCGGCTTGCATCTGTATTTGGGTGAGGTCGGTTGGGGCGATCGTCCGCGAACCCAACCTAGAAGATTGTATGATCGTTAAATAATTAAATAACTCTAACATCAACCTCTCAAGCTCTAATAAATTGAAAAAGCCATGAATTTTATTAACCCCAAAACCGACTTTGCCTTTAAAAAAATCTTCGGATCTGCTGACAGCAAAGACATTTTGATTAGCTTCTTAAATGCCATCCTCTACGAAGCGCAGCCAGTCATCGAAGATTTAGAAATTATCGATCCTTATTTAGCTCCTAAAATCAAAGGAGTCAAAGATACTTACTTGGATGTCAAAGCTAAAATTAGTGGCAGCAAAACTGTGATCATTGAAATGCAAGTATTGAATGTAGAATCGTTTGAAAAGCGGATTTTATACAATGCTACCAAAGCTTACTCATTGCAATTGAAAAGCGGAGAAAACTACAACCTCTTAAATCCCGTGATTGCCTTGACGATTACAGATTTCCAAATGTTTGAGCATCTGGAAACAGTAATTTCGCGGTTTTGTATCAAAGAAAAAAACAACTTGGTCGATTATTTGGCGGATGAATTAGAATTTGTATTTGTTGAGTTGCCAAAATTTGACAAGACTTTAGCAGAACTAGAGACTCTGACTGATAAGTGGATATATTTCATGAAAACCGCTCGGACTTTAAGGTCTGTGCCGGAAGAGTTGGGAAATGTACCGGAACTCCGCAAAGCTTTTACAATTGCCAATGAAGCAAATCTCGATCCTGATGAATTGGAAGATTTAGAAAGGCGAGAAATTTTTATTCAAGACCAGCGCGGTGCAATTACCAAAGCTACCAGAATCGGGATAGAACAAGGAATCAGACAAGGCATCGAACAAGGCATCGAACAAGGCATCGAACAAGGCATCGAACAAGGCATCGAACAAGGCATCGAACAAGGCATCAAACAAGGAAAGTTGCAATTAGTTGTTCGTTTATTGGAGCGCCGTGTCGGCCCGTTGTCGTCGGAGATTCAAACTCGCATCGCTCAGTTATCCGCTCAGCAATTAGAGAATTTAGGAGAGGCCGTCTTAGAGTTGGCCAGTGTGTCAGATTTGACAACTTGGTTGCAAGCACATAACAATCGTCAATAATTTGGTCAAATGGGTGTAGGGGGCAATCCCCCGTGGTTGCCCTTATGGATTACCTATGTCACATTTGAGTCTGACCTGACATTGAAACATCTAAAGTCGAAAATCCTATGAGCAAATTTGTGTTTGTGACTGGCGGCGTGGTTTCCAGTATCGGCAAGGGAATTGTCGGTGCTTCCTTGGGCCGCCTATTGAAGTCGCGGGACTATTCTGTCTCGATTTTGAAGCTAGACCCCTATATTAACGTTGACCCCGGCACTCTGAGCCCGTTTCAGCACGGAGAAGTCTTTGTCACGCAAGACGGTGCGGAAACTGACCTGGATTTGGGACACTACGAGCGTTTTACCGATACTTCCATGTCTCGCCTCAATAGCGTCACCACGGGTTCCATCTATCAAGCGGTGATCAACAAAGAACGCCGCGGTGAGTATCAGGGGAGCACGGTGCAGGTGATTCCACACATCACTAACGAGATTAAAGAGCGAATTCACCGGGTAGCAAAAAATACTAATCCTGATGTGGTGATTACGGAAATCGGCGGAACGGTGGGAGATATTGAATCTTTGCCGTTTTTGGAGGCAATTCGCCAGTTTCGCAAGGATGTAGGCCGGCAAAATGTTGTGTATATGCACGTCACGCTGATACCTTGGATTCCTTCGGCTGGGGAGATGAAAACTAAACCGACTCAGCATTCGGTGAAGGAATTGCGGTCGATCGGCATTCAACCAGATATTTTAGTCTGTCGGTGCGATCGCCCGCTGTCTTTGGGCATGAAACAGAAATTGTCGGAATTCTGCAACGTACCCGAAGAATGTGTCATCACATCTCAAGATGCTAAAAGTATCTACGAAGTACCCCTGATGATGGAACAGGAAGGTTTGGCGCAACAAACGCTCAATTTGCTGCAACTCGAACATCGCCAGCCAGATTTGCATCAGTGGCAAACTTTAGTCAACAGGCTTTACAGTCCCAATCACAAAATTGATATTGCTTTAGTTGGCAAATACGTGCGGTTGAACGATGCTTATCTTTCGGTAGTCGAAGCTTTGCGGCACGCGGCAATTGCGATCGGCTGCGACCTGAATTTGCACTGGATTAACTCAGAAGATTTAGAATCGGGAAACCTCGATAATTATCTCAAAGGTATCAACGGCATTCTTGTACCGGGAGGTTTTGGGGTTCGGGGAGTTGACGGCAAAATAGCGGCGATCGAATATGCCAAACACCATAAAATACCCTTTTTGGGATTGTGTTTGGGGATGCAGTGTGCTGTGATTGAATGGGCGCGCCACATCGCCCAACTAAAGGATGCCAACAGCGCTGAATTTGACCCGGATACTGCAAATCCGGTAATTAATTTATTGCCAGAACAGCAAGATGTAGTCGATTTGGGCGGTACAATGCGACTGGGTTTGTATCCGTGTCGTGTCAACCCAGACACGCTAGCTTTCAAACTTTATCAGAAAGAAGTGATTTACGAGCGGCACCGCCATCGGTACGAATTTAACAACGCCTACCGCAATCTTTTCTTAGAATCAGGTTATGCAGTCTCCGGTACATCTCCAGACGGCCGATTGGTAGAAATGATCGAATTTCCCAACCATCCCTTTTTCATAGCCTGCCAATTTCACCCCGAATTCCAATCTCGACCTAGCGCCCCCCACCCATTGTTTCAAGGGTTTATCCAGGCCGCTAGCATCCAGGGAAAGCAGGATGTTTTAGAAGATGAGGGTCGCGACTTGGTGGCCGGGAAAGTTGCAGCAAACTGATCTCATATCATGTGCGATCGATTAGTTCTGATATATTAGATGTCTGTAGGGGCGGTTCAGAGTAGACAATATTCAAATCGCCCAGACAATGGACATTACAAAACCCACCCGACAGACCAATAGGATTTGATAGGGGTCGCACTTACCGGACTAGATATCGGGCAGTATTCTCAACGAGTGAAAAACCTTCCCCCCAACCCCTATGCTAGGGCTGGGGGGCTAGTACCACCAGGGAGAAGGCAAAAGGCAGAAGGTAAAAATGCTGATATTTTTACTTAACTTTTTACGGATTTCAAGGGTGATACCAGTTTCCAAAAAAAAATGTAACTTTAGGCAACTTCCCAACCCCGATAGTCATCTGTCATGCCCAATCTAAAATCTACAATCTAAAATCTAAAATGGTATGAGTTGTCAAACTATCCTAAAATACCAGGAAACACAGGTTTGAGGAGGCTTTGTGGCTTATTGGAGCAAAATTACTTATGAGAAAAGTACATACATAATTGACCTTGACACTATTAGTGCTTTTTCTAGCGAACTGGATAACAAGCGTCTCACCTTTTGGCTGCCTAATAGCAGTCAGCCGATTATCCTCAATCCCCAAGGCAATTATGAGGCTTACAAGCAAGTTCTCGATTACCTCAAAAAAACGATTGATCGCAATTCTAGAGGTTCGTGGATTAAAATTAATTATGACCGCAAAGAAATTGCGATCGATATGAGTCGAATTAGCTCTTTTGCTTGCGAACAGAACGGTCGGCTAAGCTTTTGCCTCCCTGATAGCGCAACTAATATTATTATCCTGCGCCAAAGCAACCCGGAAACTTATCAACAAATTCAGGAATACATAAAAAATACTACTGGACAATCTCTACCATGAAGCAGTCCTTAGTCATTAGTCTTTAGTCATTAGTTAGAAAGATGAACAATGAAGAAGGAAGGGAGACTATTTTTAGTAAATCCTCACATTCATTTTATTTTTTTTGACCTAAAATGCTTAGGTTGCTCCCTAAGTTTAGATATGAAAAAAGCGCAATCAAATGCGCTGAATTTTTAAATTTTAACTATTGAACAAGCTGCCAAGCTAATTTGGCCGCACCTACTATGCCTGCTTGATTGCCCAATTCAGCAACCAATAACTGCAAATCTGCGCGAGAAGTCGGCAACACCCGCCGCTCAATTTCTTCTCGAACCTGTGGCAAGAAAAATTCTGCACCTGCACTAATTCCACCGCCGATAATAATAGCTTCCGGCGTCAAAATATAAATGAGACTTGCCAAACCTAGACCGAGATAACGACCGTAATTTTGCCAAAATTCTAAAGCTTTGGCATCTCCATACTTAGCTAAATTTGCTAATTGTAGCGGTTCTAAATCGGTTTCGCGGCGAATTGCTTGCACCGAAACGTACTGTTCTAAAGAACCGCGATTGCCACTTTTACACTCCGGGCCGTCGGGATTTATAGTAATCAACCCTAGTTCTCCGGCCGCGCCTTGATGACCTACAAATAGTTTGCCGTCTAGGATAACTGCGCCGCCGACTCCTGTACCTAAAGTTATTAAAATTAGGTCTTTAAAGTGCCTTCCTGCACCCAACCAAGCTTCTCCCAATCCGGCACAATTGGCATCATTTGCTAACATGGTCGGCAGTCCGGTTTTAGCTTCCACCCAGTCAGCTAGGGGGACGTTATGCCAGTCTTTGAGGTTAATGGCTACTCTCGCTATTCTGCCGGCGGCGTCTGCGGGGCCTGGAGTGCCGATGCCGATCGCACTTACAGCATTTTCGGCCGGATTCAGTTGTAAAATAGCATCCGTCATCGCTGCTAAAACTGCTTCTGGCGTTGCGGGTTGAGGGGTTGGGACAGTTAAGGATTGGTGACAAAGACCATTTTCGCTAAATCTGCCCAGTTTAATGGCGCTTCCGCCTAAGTCAATGCCGATTACTTGTGTCATTCGATTTGGGTTTGAGATGCAAGGATTTAGGATTAATCCTCATAGGATAAACATATTTTAGAGTGCGGATTGTGCACCTTACCAATTAAGTTGGTAGTGAGGATTTAAATCCTCCCACTCTATTTTAGAGTATAATAATTAGCGAGGAAAACAGGGCTTAATTCTTAATAGTATCATGCTGATCGCAATCCCTAGCAAAAATTCTGGATACAAGCGAGTTCGCCTATTGAATTTCGCCTAACTTACGTTGCGCTACCTCTCGGTTGTGCAAAGCATCGTGATAGTCTGGTTGGAGAGCAATTGCCTGGGTATAAGATGCGATCGCTTCTTCAAATCGTCCTAAATTATACTGCTCATTACCTCGATCGCACCATGCCTCAGCCTCTACATTAACTTCCGATTCTGCCTCCGCACCCTCAGCGCCTGTGCGGTTCCCTTCCCCAGAAAAACCCAAACCATCCCCAACAAACACCGCCTCAATTACCCTCCCCTTTGTATCCTCCTCCTCAGCCTCCGGCAGCGGAAACCGTGTCAATATCTCCCGCCCAATTTGCCTCGCAACCTCTGAGAATTCCCCGCTGCCAATTCTACCTAACAATACCAGCCGCTGCGCTAATTCCTGAAGCGATGCCACCGCATCCGTAGCAGCGATCTCATCATGTTCACCCTCTAACAATCTTTGCTGAAACCGTCGCAGCCAAGCAGCCAATTCACCATCTTTAAGGCGTTTTGCGATTAAGAATCCTGCTACATCCCCGCGACTCCAGCCGGCATTCACCCCTTCGAGAATTTCCATGAATTTCGACTCGTATTCCGCGTCAGTTAATGTTGGGCGGATGGTGGTATTTTCTGAAGGCGGGGCGGGCTGGCTTGGGGTTCCGAATAGCCGCTGAATTAGTCGTTTGAAGAATTGCAGAATTTTGTTGAGCATTTGTGAGCTTGCGAAGGTGGGGTATTTTCTATTTTATAGCAATTATCAAAAGTAGGATTACATATAGATTGTCGAAGATATCTGTAGGGACACGGCGCATTGCCGTGTCCGGGATTGCGACGCACAGCAAACAATCACATGAAGTAGAATTAATCTACTTTAAAAGCGGATAATACAGTTCTCCTGTTGAGTTGATATAACCGGCCCTATCGCCCGCTAAATCCCCGGTTCCCATAAATACGTCAACTCTCCCCGCGCCTTTGATTGCACCGCCCGTATCTTGATCCAAAACGTACCGATTCACGGCATTTTGTTCGAGTTGTCCCGCCGCATTCGGATAAGGGAGTTTTGTACTAATTAATGCTAGTGCACCGGGTGGCATTAAGGCTTTGTCGGTGGCGATCGACCTTTCGGCAGTTACTGGCACTCCAATGCTTCCTGTGGCTGGAGCTCCATTACTATCCCGGAAGAATACAAAGCTTTCATTTTTCGGCAAATACTTGTCCATATCTGCGGGAAAGTTGGTAAAATATTCCCTTAGTTTCGGCAAAGTTAACTCTTCTAAAGTAAACTTTCCGTCTTTAACTAATTCTCGTCCAACTCCTGTATAACTGTGACTGGTTTTGCCTGCAAAACCGACGGTCATCTCGCTACCATCTGTTAGCTGCAATCTCGCAGAACCTTGGACGTGCACGAGAAATGCTTGGAAGCGATCGCGCAACCAAACTAATTCTAACCCTCGCAGCAATCCTTTACTTGCCTGCAAAGCATCTTCGCCTTCTAATTGCAATCTTGTCGGGTGAGGTTTCGGCCAAGATGCCATGTTTGGCGGCATCCGATACAGAGGATAACGGTATTCGGAATTAGGCGTGCGAGATGCTGCGTAAGTCGGCTCGAAATAACCTGTAAATGCGACTGTTCCTTTGCCATCTTTGCCCGTGGATTTGTAAAATACAAATTCGCGCTTGACCGATTCCTGAAGTTGTGCAGGGGTTGTGGAACTGACAACTAATTGGCGGAATCGATCGAGGGAACGGCGGACTCGATCGCGCGTAACTCCTGCTACTGGATAGCGGCTGTAGGCAGTGGCGGCGGCCGATGTATTGAGATAGCGGAGGCTATTGTCGATCGACTTTAACAGCAATTCCCGATCGCCCGGTTTGCCATTTTCGCCCCAGATTTGAGCGTCAAAGGCGAGATCATCCGACTCGCCAGCTTGCAATTGATTTATACTAATTGGTTGCAGCGACGGAACTGCAACGGCGGGCACCGAAAAAGCGATCGCCAAAACGCAACAGGCGATCGCTAATATCTGATAGCGAAAAATTTTGCTCAATTTCCAATCTTTCCTACTCAATTGATTATTTTCCTTATTCATCGAATCTCTCAACGCTAGAAGTAAATACCGGTTCTACGCGAATTGCGAGAACGCTGGTAGGCCGAACTACCATGTATTCGCCTTGAATATTTTTGATCGGGACATTAACAAATTCTGACGAATCTTGTTTGGGAACCAGAGTTTTATACCACTGTTGAAAATCTTGCAGCGTTGAAAAACGGATTTCTTCGCGGTGGCCGCCCTCAAGCAGCAGGTGTACGGAATATTCGCTGGGTGTTCTAGGCATAGGAGATGGGGAGAGTTGTTGCAGGACAATCTAAAATCTAAAATCTAAAATCTAAAATTAATGTGGTTGCCCTCAAGCAGCAGGTGCACGGAATATTCGCACTTGAGTTCTAGGCATATCTTGATTTTAGTTTTTTGATTTTAAGCTTTTGGAACGATTCCATATTTTACATCTTCCTCGGTGCATTCCCTCATCTAGTAGGTTGGGTCGAGGGAGAGTGGGAGAAGGGGAGAGACCGGAGAGGGGGAGACCGGAGAGGGGGAGAGGGGGAGAGTGGGAGAGGGGGAGAGTGGGAGAAGGGGAGAGACCGGAGAGACCGGAGAGTTGTTGCAGGAAAATCTCAATCTAAAATCTAAAATCTAAAACCGATAGAGTTGTTGCAGGAAAACCCCAATCTAAAATCTAAAATCCAAAATCTTAAATCGATTGACGGCGGCCCCCATCTGCGGCTACGCTGTGAAATTAAGGCTGCTTTCCTCAAAGAGGAAGCAGCCCACGTCGCTCAAAAATCTAGTTGCACTGCCCAAAGCTGCTACCAACAGCAATGGACAGCTAACCGCCAAACTGAGTAAGCAGTATGGAGGCTAATGGAGAATTTTAACATTCTCTGTAGCCGCCCTGCTCTGTGTTAACGTGCGGGGCGGCTGGGTTTTTGGGTTTTCCTAGAAAACCAAAAACCAGGAGACCATATTATGTCACAGGAATTCGTACCTGACGATAACTTTTCCGCACGTCCAAATGACGACTCAGCAGTATCCGAACAGGAAGTCGTGCGGATCACGGTTGTCGGTTCCCGCGCCGCCGTGTTAGAAACCATCCACACTTTGTACCGACTAGGATTTGCCCAAGTCGGCGATTGGAGTCCGCCGCAGCGAGGTGCAAAGCCGGGACAAGTGATAAGCCTACTCATTCGCCGATCGCGCAAAGCCTAAAAATAGGATCAAATGCGGTAGGGACACTCCAAGATCCCTTCTTCGTGTCAACAATCGCCTGAAACCATTGATAAATCTCGCTTTTAGCTAAGTCTAGATCCCCCTAAATCCCCCTTAAGAAGGGGAGTAGGGGTTGACTTTGAGAATACTCTTGTCCCACCCCCTACTCCCCTTTTTAAGGGGGGCTAGGGGGGATCTAGATTTAATACTCAAACAACAGTCTGTGATTGGGTTAGACGTTAAGTTGGCACCAATGGGTTCTTGGAGTGTCTCTACAATGATTAATCGTGCGGAATACAGGGATTGTGTATTTTAGAACACGATTTGACCGCAACACTTAAAATAGTCTTGATTTACCGATCGACTGCACCCTTTTCTCATCAATATTTCTGGTTAGCTGGGGGTGTCTGTGGGCCGGAGTTGCGAGGTTCTGCTTCCAAAATGCTGAGAATGGTGCACAATTTCAAATTAACAACAAAACTTGCACTATTTTGAGTAAGCTTTGGGGGGAACAGCTTAGAAAGCCTGTTTCTAAGACTGATGCAAAATATCAAATTAATCCTCCACCTTGTCCAATTACTAATTACGAACCTATGCCCCGTCGTCAAGACTTAAAAAAGATTCTTCTTATTGGTTCCGGCCCAATTGTTATCGGTCAAGCGTGCGAATTTGACTATTCAGGAACCCAAGCTTGCAAAGCTTTGCGAGAAGAAGGTTTTGAAGTAGTGTTGGTTAATTCCAACCCAGCAACGATTATGACCGATCCGGAAACTGCCGATCGCATTTACATCGAACCTCTAACGCCGGTCATCCTCGAACAAATTATCGCTAAAGAAAGACCTCAAGCAATTTTACCGACTATGGGCGGCCAAACCGCGCTAAATCTAGCAGTTGCCGTGGCTAAAAATGGCGTTTTAGAAAAATACAACGTCGAGTTGATTGGGGCTAAGTTGCCAGCAATTGAAATGGCAGAAGATCGGCTATTATTTAAGGAAGCCATGGCGCGAATTGGGGTCGCTGTTTGCCCTTCTGGAATTGCCAACACTCTCGACGAAGCCAAAGCAATTGGTCACCAAATCGGCAGTTATCCGTTAATTATTCGTCCTGCTTTTACAATGGGCGGCACGGGAGGCGGCATTTCTTACAATCAAGAAGAGTTTGAAGAAATGGCACAAGGCGGGATTGACGCCAGTCCAGTATCGCAAATTTTGATCGAACAATCTTTGATTGGTTGGAAAGAGTACGAACTGGAAGTAATGCGGGATTTGGCAGATAATGTAGTGATTATTTGTTCGATCGAGAATCTCGACCCGATGGGCGTCCACACCGGCGATTCTATCACCGTCGCCCCGGCGCAAACTCTCACAGACAAAGAATATCAGCGCCTGCGGGATGCTTCGGTGAAAATTATTCGCGAGATAGGAGTTGAAACCGGCGGTTCCAATATTCAATTTGCCGTCAATCCTGTTAACGGAGATTTCATCGTTATTGAAATGAACCCTCGGGTTTCCCGTTCCTCCGCCTTGGCCTCGAAAGCAACTGGTTTCCCTATTGCAAAAATGGCGGCAAAATTAGCGGTAGGTTACAGCCTAGACGAAATTTCCAACGATATTACCAAGAAAACTCCGGCGTCTTTTGAGCCGACAATTGACTACGTGGTGACGAAGATTCCCCGATTTGCCTTTGAAAAGTTCCCCGGTTCCGAACCGACTCTAACAACGCAAATGAAGTCTGTTGGGGAGGTAATGGCGATCGGGCGCAGCTTCAATGAATCCTTCCAAAAAGCCCTGCGGGGATTGGAAACAGGCCGCGCAGGTTTCGGGTGCGACAAACCGGAAAAATTGCCGAGTTTGGAACAAATTCGCGCCGGATTGCGGACGCCAAATCCCGATCGCATTTTTACAGTTCGCCACGCGATGATGATGGGAATGTCGGTGGAAGATATCTTCGAGTTTACAGGAATCGATCCTTGGTTTTTGGATAAAATGCAGGAATTGCTGGAAACTGAGAAGTTCTTGAAACGAACGCGGTTGGAAGAGTTGACAAAAGAGACAATGTTTGAAGTAAAGCAATTGGGTTTTAGCGATCGCCAAATTGCTTATGCCACCAAAACATCGGAAGATCAAGTCCGCGCTTACCGCAAACAGTTAGGCGTAATTCCGATTTACAAAACCGTCGATACCTGTGCCGCTGAATTTGAAGCGTTTACACCCTATTATTATTCCACCTACGAAGCGGGAGCGGCAATTTGGGAAGTGGGCGATGAAGAAAAGAAAGTTTCGTCTGTAGGCCACAGTCTCGCGCCGGAGTCGGAAGTTTTGCCTTCTACCAAGCGAAAAGTGATGATTTTAGGTGGCGGGCCGAACCGGATCGGACAGGGAATTGAGTTTGATTACTGCTGCTGTCACGCTTCCTATTCCCTAGGAGAAGATGGCTTTGAGACAATTATGGTCAACTCGAACCCGGAAACGGTTTCGACGGATTATGATACGAGCGATCGCCTGTATTTTGAACCGCTAACAAAAGAAGATGTTCTCAACATCATCGAAGCCGAAAATCCCGAAGGAATAATTATTCAGTTTGGCGGACAAACCCCACTGAAATTAGCGCTTCCTTTACAAAAAGCTCTGGAAAATCACCCCGATGTACAAACAAAAATCTGGGGAACTTCGCCGGATTCCATTGATACTGCTGAAGACAGGGAGCGATTTGAAAAGATTCTGCGGGAGTTGGATATTCAGCAAGCTGCTAACGGTTTGGCTCGTAGTTTTGAGGATGCTTTAATAGTAGCTCAACGGATTGGTTATCCGGTAGTGGTGCGACCCAGTTACGTATTAGGCGGGCGAGCAATGGAAATTGTTTATTCCGATGCTGAATTGGAACGTTACATGACCTATGCCGTGCTAGTAGAACCCGATCATCCGATTTTAATTGATAAGTTTTTGGAGAATGCGATCGAGGTTGATGTCGATGCGATCGCCGATGTTACTGGCAATGTGACGATCGGCGGTATTATGGAACACATCGAGGAAGCGGGAATCCACTCCGGCGACTCTGCTTGTTCTATCCCTTACCAAACGCTTTCTGATGCAGCTTTGGTAACAATCCGCCGCTGGACTGTAGAATTAGCAAAATCCCTGAAAGTAATCGGGTTGATGAATATTCAATTTGCTGTTCAAGGGGAAGAAGTTTTCATTTTGGAAGCTAACCCGCGCGCTTCTAGAACAGTGCCTTTTGTCTCCAAGGCGATCGGAGTTCCCTTAGCAAAAATGGCCTCGCGAGTCATGTCTGGCAAAACTCTAGAAGCTTTAGGTTTTACTGAAGAGATTATACCCACTCATGTTTCGGTAAAAGAAGCAGTATTGCCCTTTGCTAAGTTTCCGGGAACTGATACCTTGTTAGGGCCAGAAATGCGATCGACCGGTGAAGTCATGGGAATTGACACCGATTTTGGCAAAGCATTTGCCAAAGCTCAACTCGGCGCTGGACAAATGATGCCGCTGTTTGGAACTGTGCTGGTTTCGATGCGCGATCGCGACAAACTAGCGGTTGTACCCGTTGTCAAGGAATTCTTAGAATTGGGTTTCAGAGTAGTCGCAACCCACGGGACACGCAAAGTTTTGCAAGAGCAAGGTTTAGAGGTAGATTTGGAATTGAAACTGCACGAAGGGCGGCCGAATTTGTTGGATTCGATCAAGAATGAGAAAATTCAACTAATTATCACCACACCTTCCGGGGAAGAATCCCGCGCCGACGGCATCTTTATCCGCCGCACAGCTTTGACTTACAAAATCCCGATTATTACCACAATAGCCGGTGCCAAAGCCACAGCAGCGGGAATTCGATCGCTCAAATCCTACCCAATGGAAGTAAAAGCAATTCAAGACTATTACCCGCAAACCTAGAGGGCGAAACACCCTATGTTTAGGGTGTGCAGCGCGGACTATTAGTGTCAAATGAAGCTTTTAGTCCGCCAGTCCTCGCGTTCACCCGGCAGTCCGCCAGGGAATGAATTCCCTGTCTTATAGCGAAAGTCCTCTCGAAGAGGACTGAAGAACTCATTAGTCCTCATAGCGAGGACTTTCGCTTTGAGGCTCTTGTTTCAAACGCTGCCGGAATGAGGGTTTAACGCTAAGTTGACACCAATGACCGCGCACCTTACCCTAAACATAAGGTGCGCGCCACCAAAACCTAATCTGCATCAGAATCTAAAACTCCGCTAGACAGCATCAACCTCGGCCAAACTAACAAGAAAAAACCCATCCAAGCTAATAAAGGAATCGCGACTAAAACAGTTATCCAAACAGTTTTTAATAAAAACCAACTACCGCTAATCAGGCTCGTGCCTGTCAAAAGAATCGACCAAGGTTGACACCACCAAGGTTTGTAACTCCAAGGACTAATAGCTTTTTGATTGGAAAGTTTTTTATCAGAAATAGATTTCATATTTTTAGTGATTGTTTATGGAAAATAGTCTGGCTACCTGGATTAGCAGAAGTTAAACATTCATCACCTCTTCTGCTGTCAGCGTTAATTCGGGGAAAGTCCGCGACACAATTAGTTCGCTGCCTTTAAACGCGCTTCTTTGATAGTTGCCATCTGCATCCACAAGGTGGACAAATACAGTTGGAACTTTGGGATTGCCCAGAAATTCCCTGCTGCCAATTGCTAAATAATCGACAATCCAATACTCAGGAACTCCGAGGCGCCGATATTCGTCCAATTTGTCTATATAATCGTCCTCCCAATTTGTTGATGTTACTTCCACTGCCAGTTGAATTGGTTCCCGCAATGCAGCATAAGCAGAACGGTTCGATCGCCACGAATCGCGATCGATTACGCTGACATCCGGTCTTCGCCCTTGTTCGATGCCGGCTTTACTTACAGTTCTGATAACGGCTGTAGTGTGGATTACATAATTCAAATTTAGTCGCCGGATTTCATCATTGAAGCCAAATAACATGAAATTAGCAACATCATCATGATTTCTTGTGGCATTCCTCTCTACAATTTCTCCATTTACCAGTTCATAGAGTCCATCTTCGGGACATTCTACAAGGAATTGGTCAAAGGTTAATTTTTGCGTGACTGTTGCAATCATAAGATTTATCCTTATTTTGCAGTAATACTATTAGTCTATATTACCACAGGCAGGAAGGAATTTGTTTTTTTGACCGCAGACATCCAATTCTAAAATCTAAAATCTACAATTAAAAATCTCAAATCGATTCAGGTAAATGGTAAAATACGATCGCCCTAGCAATTTGCACTTAAATTTGTTACTAACTTGATACAGTAAAGTAACAAACCTAGAAATCGAGCCACTCCCAGGTCAACCCCGAACCATGAGACTAGACGAAGCCGTAGAATTTGCCGAAAACCCAGAGCCGCGCTGTCCCTGCGTCCTCCTGCTGGACACCTCCGGCTCCATGCAAGGCGCACCCATAGATGCCTTGAATGAGGGGCTGGAAATCTTTAGGAATGACCTAATTAAAGACGAACTAGCTAAAAAGCGAGTCGAAGTCGCGATTATTTCATTTGACAATCATATCAAAGTCGTACAAGACTTCGTGACCGCCGACCAGTTCGAGACGCCACTGCTGACAGCTCAAGGACAAACCCACATGGGCGCAGGCATTCAGCTAGCATTAGATACCATTGCAGCCCGCAAATCCGACTACCGCAACAACGGCATTACCTACTACCGCCCGTGGGTATTTATGATTACTGACGGTGAACCTCAAGGTGAATCCGACGATGTTGTGGAAATAGCAGCACAGCGGATTAAAGAGGAAGAAACTAACAAGCGCGTCGCATTTTTTGCAGTCGGAGTGGAAGGTGCTAATATCCCTCGTCTCGCGCAAATTGTGGAGCGCACGCCTGTAAAATTGAGAGGATTAGACTTTAGAGAGATGTTCATCTGGCTGTCGGCTAGTATGCAGAGAGTTTCTCACTCAAAAATTGATGAACAAGTAGCACTGCCGCCACCCGGATGGGGAACTGTTTAGTTATTAGTCATTGGTCATTAGTCATTGGTCATTGGTCATTAGTCATTAGTCATTGGTCATTAGTAAGAGTGCCGTGTCCCTACGGCACTGTCGTGTCCCTATAATGGCTAGTACCTACGAACCCAGAAAAGTGCTGTAATTAGGGATAAATAAACCCGTCCAGACTTTGCATAGTTGTGAATTTACGAAGTTTTGAGTTAAAGAGTTATTAATGCAGAATTCATCCTTTAATTGGCAAGTTGTAGGGGCGTCAGTGATAGGTACGAGCCACGAAAAACGATCGCAGCCTTGTCAAGATGCCCACTGCTGGCGTCTATTGCCAAACGGTATTTTAGCGGCAGCGGTTGCCGATGGTGCGGGCTCGGCAGCACTCGCGGAAGTTGGGGCAAAAATTGCTGTGGAAGCGGTTGTCGAAACGATTTGCCAGCAACAGGAAAGGCTACCTGAAAATGACGACGAATGGCAGGTATTCTTGACAGCATCACTGCAAGTTGCGCGGGCACAGGTGGAAGCAGAAGCGGCAGCGCGGGCAGTGGCGCCGAGAGATTTAGCCTGCACTTTAATTGCTGTTGTTGCTACGCCGGAATTAATCGCAGTTGCTCAAATCGGCGACGGTGCGGCGGTAGCAGGTGATAGTGCAGGAAATGCGATCGCCCTGACTGTACCTCCCTGCGGCGAATACATCAACGAAACTATCTTTTTGATTTCGCCGAATGCGATAGAAACAGCACAATTTCAGGTACTGCGGGAAAAACTGCAGCACTTAGCCGTGTTTTCCGACGGCTTGCAAATGCTAGCGCTCAAAATCCCGGAAGGGACGCCGCACAAGCCGTTTTTTGCGCCTTTGTTTCGGTTTTCTGGCGAGTGGAAAGAAGAGGAAGATGCGAAACAGCAGTTAGAGTCATTTTTGCGATCGCCCCGCGTTTCCGAACGCACCGATGATGACTTAACATTATTGTTAGCAAGTTTTTCGAGCAATGTTTAATCTGTTTAAATCCACTGATAAAGTGTGGTTACACAATAATGATAGATCAACCAATTAGTGCAATATACTTGTTACGAGAAACCTTTGCTAAGATGGGAGCTATATACGCTCCTCTGTTGATAATCAACTCTCCCAGTTTGATAATTCTGCTGCTGAATAATTTGGGTTTGGGTTCGGCAGCTATTCCTTTGAATATTATCTACTTGTTCGTGCTAATTCCCTTCTTATCGGGAGCTATGATTTTCTACAGTTACCGAAGTTTGACAGGAAATCAAGTAACTGTGAGTGAGGCTTTTAATCAAGCAAACAGGAGATTGCTGCAACTCATCTTGGCTTATTTTATTCCTATGGTTCTTATTTTAGCAGGGATGATAGGGATTAGGTTGTTCCATTTGTTTTTGCCAGGCTTGATTCTACTCCTAATAGTAATTTTCGGATGTTATATATTATATCGTTTAATGTTTTCATCTTACGTTACGGTCATTAATAACTCTTCAGTACAGGATAGTCTTAACAGCAGTTGGAAATTAACTCAAGGGCGCTGGTGGTTGTTATTTCGCGCCAACTTTCTGATATCTATTGTGGCTCTTGTGCCAGCCATCTTGATTTTGGGACTAATCGGTTCAAGATTGGGGAATTCGCTAGCATCTCAGATGGTGAGTAACCTACTGGGATTCTTAGTCGGGCCGTTGATGACTGTTTATATGGTTTTATTGTACAAGGAGCTGCGGGAATCGGCAGCAACTATTGAATAGGCATCTACTCAAATAAAGTCAAGGGCTGGCAGGATACTTACCCACAACAATTTTGGGAGATGTGTAATGAGCGGTGAAAATTTGGTGCGGTTCTATAATAAAATCGAGGTGTCAACAATTCTGCTTTAGTTTGTACAGTAGGTCGTCGTTTGCAAGCACAAGAGATTAAGGATAAGCTCAACTCCCTAATTAGCGCAGCAGATCCAATAGATCCGAGTTTGGCGAGAAGATTGGATGAAATCAATCGCTGGGTGAAAGATGTTAAACCCGGTTCGCTAACGGCTAAAAAATTTGTGATGGCTTTTTTGCTGCAGCTTATCCGAGATTCTCAGGTTTGGCTGGCTATTCAATCTATACCTTCGGAAATAGAAAAAAAAGCCGCTTTTGAGTTAATGACTCCGGGGGAGAGGTATTGGTACAGCTATCTATTTCCTAAATGGCTGAGCGAAAACGATCGCAAATTTTACATCTGGAAACAAAAACTGAAAGCCGGTAAATTTGATCCGGCTGACGATCTCGTCATTCGTGCGATCGCAGCCCGAATTGTCGATCGCCAAGGCACTGTTTTGTATCGATATGTTGCCGATCTTTCTATGGCAACCGATTCCATCGTTAGCAACCGCCAACAGCAGCCCCTCTGCATTCAAGTCACTACTCTTTCGGATGAATTCTCTGAACTAAAATATCAAAATTGGCAACAAACTCTTCAAGATTGGGGGATTGACAGAGGATTATTTTTAAGTTATGATAAAAACGATGCAAATTTCCTGAACCAGTTAGTTAATATAGCATTATATAATAGTGATAATTTGCCCGCAGGTCGTTACCTCAAGTTCCCGTAAATCAAGCATATCTGCTGCTGAGAATAGTTCGACTGCTCCAAACTCTGTGAAAAAAAAATTTTTTGACTAACTCACATATTGCACAATTTTCGACAATGCCAAAAACCTAACCCCCAGCCTGCTTCTGGAAAAGGTAAAACAGACCAAGATTTTCCCTCCCCTTTTCTGTTTCCGGGAGGAGTCTGCCAGACGCTGGCAATAGGTGCTTGAGACGAAGGCTAAGCAATGGGAACATTTACCGCAGCAATCAATCGGGTGAAATAACTAGCAACTCGGCCTAAATTGAAGTGAGATGAGATTTGATTTAAGTGCGGTGAAATTGTTGGAAATAAAATCTAATTACATCAAAATCAAATACTATGACAGTACAAGGTACACACACCGTTGAAAATAACTTGCAGAAAGTTTGGGAAGAACTGGAAGCCGCCAGAAAAATGCAGGATGAATGGATGAATTACGGGGTTGATTTTGTGGATTTGTATGTGGAAGATGCGGGCGGTGATTGGTTGGAAAAGTGGGGAAAATGTGAAGAAGAATTAGAGCGAATTAAACATAAAAAGGTAGATATTGAAGCAGTCAAAGCAGCGATCGACATTCCCAGATTTCAGCAGACAAAACTGCTGGAAATTGCCTTGAATTGCCGTTACTCTACCAACTATTACCCCGATCGCCCCGAGGAGTCTGCCGCTTGGCAAGAGGTTAAGTACAAACGGCTGTCACTTTTAGGGGGAGCGATTTTCGGTGCGGTTGTTACCGATTACCTCTACCGCGAATATCCAGAACTCGATCCAGATGCTATCTCAACCTTAAAAGCTCGTTTAGCAGACTCGAAAAGAACTGCGGAATTTGCACAAAAGTTGAAATTAAACGAGCTTAGTTGGCTAGTATGGAACGGGAAAGAAACAGAGAAAAGCGAGTACAATATATCTTTCTCCGAAAGTTTTGAGGCTTTGTTTGCGGCGATTTACTTAGAGTTAGATCGCGATTTTTCCCGTGGGGGAAACTGGCTGATTCAGCACTTGATTGAACCAAATGTTAGCCAGCATGGGGATCTAACTCAGTGGCGACAAATAGGCCCCGCAAACGAGGTGAAACGGCGGGAAATCCTGGGTGCGGATATTCTAGATGCGATCGCGATCGACTATTTGTACAACCGCTTTCCAGAACGCAACGCCAGCCAGCTAACTCGCTGGAAAAATATGTTAGTGGCCAAAGAGAGTTTTCCCAAAGACTTTAAGGCTAAATTAGGCAGTCATTACCTAGAATTGGAGAGCAATTTCTCGCGTACCCGCGACTGGTTGGTGGATAACTTTATCAAAAGCGCAGTTGACGAACTGCTAGAGGAAACCGACACTCAACCAGAATATGTGATTGACAGTGCGAACCCGGAATCGCTGCCAGAATTGGTCAGCCGGATTACAGACAAAAAGTGGAAAAATGAATTTGTGAGAGTTGTCAGCATTTTGCAACCTGCTGACGAACTTTTGCTGCTGATGCAACAAAAATTAGACAGTATGGTGGCTAAGGATGAAACCTTGCAGCAGTTGCTAATCTGGGCAAATCACAAGTCTCAGTTAGTGCAAAGGAATTTTAAACCGGCGGAAATTAGGGCTTTTTATGTTGCCTTAGTTTG
Organism: Microcoleus sp. AT3-A2; assembly: GCF_036705685.1. Lineage (NCBI taxonomy): Bacteria > Bacillati > Cyanobacteriota > Cyanophyceae > Oscillatoriales > Microcoleaceae > Microcoleus > Microcoleus sp. AT3-A2. The sequence continues at coordinate 113,205 of NZ_JAUBVF010000004.1, read as the reverse complement.
CGTGCTCGATTTGGCTTTGACTAGCGTCCTCGATCCGAGTTTGAAGTTTGATAGATCGAAAGTTCGCAAGTTGCGGAATTGTTTGGTAAAGGTGGGAAAAAATGTAGAATTTGCAGAGGTTAACGAGTCTCTGAAATTGGCTTTTGATAATAATGATGTGGCGGGTATCTTGGTTGACATTTGGGCGCTGGATATTGAACCCGAACTTAAACAACTGCTGGCACAATTTCAGACTGAGATGCCGGATTTGCAAAACTGGAAAAACTGGCGCAAAGAATTCGGTGGCTGTTGGCTGGCAAAATTCAAAACTGCGATCGGCTACAATCGAAACTTTTGCCCCCAACAGAAAACTTTGCTGAAACAGTATTACTATGCCCACAACTTGCTGGTGGAATGCCTCAACAGCGATAATTGTCAGGTGACACCGGCCGTCAGACAAAAAATTGAGGATAAAATGTTGTTATTGTCGGTGGATTTGAAGCTGGTTCACATTTAATTTTGATAGCGTGGACGGGCGGGACGCTCATCCCACTAATGGATGGACGGGCGGGACGCCCATCCCACTAACAGAAACAGGGCTTACGCACTCCCACCCAAGAAACCGGGTTTTTAACCGAATCTGCGGGCTGCAACCCGTCTTTTGGTGAAAAACCCGGTTTCGACGCACCGGTGCCTAAGTCCTAAGAAAGGTAAGATTTAATGGGCAAGTCAAATTTATTGAGTGATGGCTTCCAAATCCTGTATCCCATAACGGAATTCTATGCAGTTGCAGCGCCAATTTAGCGGACAACTGATTGCGATCGACACCAAAAACGCGATCGCCAGTGGGGGTGAAGGTCGCATCTACCCGATCGCCCAAGACTCGTCCCTTGTAGCAAAAATCTACCACAAACCGACAGACGAAGACGGCGACAAACTCACAGTCATGTTCAGTATGCCGCCGGATGCGCCGATCGCAGAACCCGGGCACGCTTCCATTGCTTGGCCGATCGATTTGCTGCATACTGTGGGCGGGCGAGAAAAAATCGTCGGTTTTGTGATGCCGCGCGTCAACAAAGTGATGCCGGTACACACTTTCTACACCCCCAAAACCAGGCGCGAACAAAAACCGCTATTTAGCTATCTTTACCTCCACCGTACCGCCCGAAATCTCGCCTCGGCTGTAAACGCCCTCCACATCAGGGGTTACGTCATCGGGGACGTAAACGAGTCGAACATTCTCGTGACGGATACGGCGTTGGTAACGCTGGTAGACACGGATTCGTTTCAAGTGCGTGATCCTTATACGGGTTACGTTTATCGGTGTCCCGTGGGGAAACCGGAGTTTACGCCGCCGGAGTTGCAGGGGCAGACTTTCCGCGATATCGATCGATCTCCTGAGCACGATTTATTCGGTTTAGCGGTATTAATTTTTCAATTGCTGATGGAAGGTACGCACCCGTTTGCGGGAGTTTATCTCGGTAGCGATGAACCGCCGTCTTTGGAAGCGAGAATTCGATCGGGCCATTTCCCCACAGGTACGAAACGGATTCCCTACCGCCCGATGCCGGCTGCGCCTCCTTTTGAGATGCTGCATCCCCGGCTGCGGCAGATGTTTATCCGCTGTTTTGAGGAAGGGCACGGCAATCCTTCGGCGCGCCCGGATGCGAAAACTTGGGTGAATGCGATTCGGGAAGCGGAAGATGCTTTGGTAACTTGCAGCAAAAACAGTCAGCATAAATACGGAAATCATCTCAGTCGGTGTCCTTGGTGCGATCGGGCAAAACTCCTGAAAGGGCGCGATCCGTTTCCTTCGCGGCAAGCAGTCAACAACGGATTGCACTTGCAGCCTGCGAAAATCAAGCGTAAAAAGCCCCAACCACCGCCTGTCGTGGCCCAGCCCGCAATGCGTCGGCAACAGCCAGCCACGGGGCTGCCACGTCCCCTCGGCCAGTACGCAGTGCCGTTGCTACCGATGCCGATGTCTCCTCGGAGTCGGACTCCTGCGCCTCAGCTTCCGGTGGGCAAGTTTGAGCGCATTTTTCAGGATGCTGCTTGGGGAGGTGTTTGGGGTAGTTTGTGTTTGGCGGCGATTGGGGGGATTTATTCGGTAATAGCTGAGGGCGGCAGTGCTATTTTGGGGGCGATTTTTGTTGGTTCCATTTGGGGCTGTTTTTTTGGGGTGATGTGGGGCGTTTTTACTTTGCCGCCGAATCAGATTTGGCGGAAGTGGGGCGGAGTTTTGGTGGGGGCGTCTTGGGGGGCTTTTTTGTTGGCGGCGATCGGCGGTGCGGTGTTTGGGGCGATTAATAGCACTCCGGGGATCGGTGAGAGGATTTTGGCTGGGGCGGTGGTTGGTGCTGTCTGGGGCTGTGTTTGGGCGAGTTTTCGGCCTCCTCTGGCGCTGCCGGCGGGGAGGGTGTGGGGCCGGCGGGGAGGGTATTTGGGGGCGGTCTGGGGCTCGTTTGTGGGGACTCTGGCTGGTGTTTTTTTGGGGGCTGGGCTGGTGGTTTGGCAGCAATACGGTGTCCAGATGCGGCCGGTGAATGAGTTTGCGGGTTTGCTGCTGGGTGTGGCGATCGTGGCTGCTGGTGTGGGTTCTGTTGGAGGTGTGGTTTCTGGGGGTTTGTTGGGCTTTTGCGGGTTTTCGCCGAAGCTGCCAATTTCGTTTCAGCCTTCGGGCTTGAAGGGTGGGGCTTTGGGGGCGATTTGGGGTAGTTTTTTGGGGACTTTTGCGGGTGCTGTGTTGGGGGCGGGGGTGTCTGCGATGTTTCCGGCTGTTAGCGCTGGGGTGCCAGTGGAGTTGGGGCCTGTGGCGGGGGCGATCGTGGGCGCTGGTTTGGGGGCGATTTGGGGCGTGGTTTCGGGTACTGTTTGGGGGGCTTTGGGGAAGTGGTGATCGGGTTGATGTCTGTTTTTGGGTTGAAAATGCGTCTATGAGTAGGTGTAAAAATCGAGGTGTTAAATTGGGGGGCTATAATGTAGATGCTGTAAGGGTTAGAGGCACTTCAAGCAATAAAATGGTAGACGCAATCGCTGAAATCTATGCGGGGCAAGGGTTTGAGGGCTGTCTGAAAAGTTGGGTATTGACAAGTCGAAGGCTGAAATGGTACTTTTGTTTTATGCAGACGCAAATGAACGTTGAAAACCAAATACAGCAAGGCTTCTGGAACGGGCTGTCGGAAAAACCATAAAACCCTATCAGGGATTGAAACAACCCATTCCCGTCATTCCTGGAATTTCGGCTGTGTCGGAAAAACCATAAAACCCTATCAGGGATTGAAACCAACCTAGCCGCATTCACAGTTTTTCTGAGTTTTGTCGGAAAAACCATAAAACCCTATCAGGGATTGAAACGCCTGTGTGGGCTTCCCTTGCGCTGCTAGAGCATGGCGGAGTCGGAAAAACCATAAAACCCTATCAGGGATTGAAACGCCGAAGCCCTGAAACTGCTACCTAGTACACTGCGTCGGAAAAACCATAAAACCCTATCAGGGATTGAAACACAACCAACAAATTGGAAGAAGTAGACGCGACATTACTGTCGGAAAAACCATAAAACCCTATCAGGGATTGAAACGGAATGCGATCGCCTTCCCGGATCTGTTTTTCACCGGTCGGAAAAACCATAAAACCCTATCAGGGATTGAAACAGCCAGACCCATTACGCGCGATCGAGCTTCCATTGATAGTCGGAAAAACCATAAAACCCTATCAGGGATTGAAACATGTCAATATATGATGAAATACATATATATATAGTCGGAAAAACCATAAAACCCTATCAGGGATTGAAACCTCGACCCTGCCGATCGCAATCAACTCCTTGCCAAGTCGGAAAAACCATAAAACCCTATCAGGGATTGAAACACTGAGGGCGCTCGTCGCGATGTACCAAGCCCAGTCGGAAAAACCATAAAACCCTATCAGGGATTGAAACTTCGGTGATGAAATAGACACTTACGAAATAAAGGAGTCGGAAAAACCATAAAACCCTATCAGGGATTGAAACCCGGTGAAACTTAACGACCCAGTTAACTTGCTAATGTCGGAAAAACCATAAAACCCTATCAGGGATTGAAACAAAATTCGCAAGGGAAGGCGATCGGGCAAACCGACCAGTCGGAAAAACCATAAAACCCTATCAGGGATTGAAACGCAAGCAACTAAACGGTACAAACTGTTGCGAACGAATGAGTCGGAAAAACCATAAAACCCTATCAGGGATTGAAACCCGTTTTGTAAGAACTGAAACTATACACTTGCGGGTCGGAAAAACCATAAAACCCTATCAGGGATTGAAACACGTTATCCGATAGCGCGCTGGCATTTTCGACTGAAGGGGTATCACGTCGGAAAAACCATAAAACCCTATCAGGGATTGAAACATTGTAAATACTGATTGGTTGCAAAGCGACAAAGGTCGGAAAAACCATAAAACCCTATCAGGGATTGAAACGCGTACCACGGTAGCTAAATCCTCCGGCGAGTGCCTGCCCAGGTCGGAAAAACCATAAAACCCTATCAGGGATTGAAACGATTTTACTAAAACCAGTGTTCACAGCCCTGGTGTCGGAAAAACCATAAAACCCTATCAGGGATTGAAACGCAAGTAAAGGTAGACGAATCTATTAAAGATTATCTGAGTCGGAAAAACCATAAAACCCTATCAGGGATTGAAACAGGAGTAGGGCTAGGTGTGGGTAGCACAAGGGGAAAAGTCGGAAAAACCATAAAACCCTATCAGGGATTGAAACTACCGGTTGTCAGCCAAAGAATCGTGGACGAACGTCGGAAAAACCATAAAACCCTATCAGGGATTGAAACGAGGATGAAATCGCTACGGAAGTCTATGTAAGTCGCGTCGGAAAAACCATAAAACCCTATCAGGGATTGAAACCATGTATTGAGTGCTACCATCACCAGCGTAATATTGTCGGAAAAACCATAAAACCCTATCAGGGATTGAAACACAGAATTAGCAGTCGAGCCCGTTGTTACAGAAGTCGGAAAAACCATAAAACCCTATCAGGGATTGAAACAATCAGTCCATCGTCGCAAAACGGGATAACTGCAGTCGGAAAAACCATAAAACCCTATCAGGGATTGAAACGCGATCGCCCAATTAACTGATTGCATTCTGATGAGTCGGAAAAACCATAAAACCCTATCAGGGATTGAAACTGCAAAAATGATTAATGGATCTCCCACGATCTATAGTCGGAAAAACCATAAAACCCTATCAGGGATTGAAACTAAATCCAACTTCAGCTAAAAAACCAGGCTCCGAAAAGTCGGAAAAACCATAAAACCCTATCAGGGATTGAAACCAAAATTGATAGTCCGAGCGAAGCCATACCTAAGTCGGAAAAACCATAAAACCCTATCAGGGATTGAAACACTATAAAATTGTTGAAACCTTTTTCTCTCAGAGTCGGAAAAACCATAAAACCCTATCAGGGATTGAAACGGATCGGATCAAGTTGCTACTGCCGAAGATGACAAGTCGGAAAAACCATAAAACCCTATCAGGGATTGAAACCAGGCTCACCGCCCTGCGCTTGACCATTCACGGTGTCGGAAAAACCATAAAACCCTATCAGGGATTGAAACTGGTAATGGTGCTGGAGGCGGAGTAGGGTCAACGTGTCGGAAAAACCATAAAACCCTATCAGGGATTGAAACCAGGCTCACCGCCCTGCGCTTGACCATTCACGGTAATCGTGTCGGAAAAACCATAAAACCCTATCAGGGATTGAAACTCGCTCAGGGCGAGCCAAAAATTCTACCAGCAAATGTCGGAAAAACCATAAAACCCTATCAGGGATTGAAACCGGGTTAGACGTGTATTACACCGATATCTTGAAGTCGGAAAAACCATAAAACCCTATCAGGGATTGAAACCCGTAGGGGGAACTAAATCCGCCTTAGTAATTGTCAGGTCGGAAAAACCATAAAACCCTATCAGGGATTGAAACGTCAGATGAAGCTAGTGAGTGCTTAAATGATATACGGTCGGAAAAACCATAAAACCCTATCAGGGATTGAAACCTGCAACTGAGAATCGGTCTGATTTTCAATCAGTGTCGGAAAAACCATAAAACCCTATCAGGGATTGAAACGAATGGAAGGAAGGCTCGAAATTTTATAAAATTGGTCGGAAAAACCATAAAACCCTATCAGGGATTGAAACGCGGAGTGTTTGCTCTGCACTCAATATCCATATGTCGGAAAAACCATAAAACCCTATCAGGGATTGAAACAATCACTCCTTGATATGGTGCGGCATCTCCGCCCCAGGTCGGAAAAACCATAAAACCCTATCAGGGATTGAAACTCGGTTATCGCAATTATAAAGGTGATTGGACTGCGTCGGAAAAACCATAAAACCCTATCAGGGATTGAAACAAAGCATTATCATCAATGGCGTAGGCTCTTGCTTTGACGTCGGAAAAACCATAAAACCCTATCAGGGATTGAAACAGCATTGGCGTTTTTAAATGTTTTGGAATATCCTGTCGGTCGGAAAAACCATAAAACCCTATCAGGGATTGAAACGCAATATTGCCCAGATTTCTGGATTAGATTCGGGTGTCGGAAAAACCATAAAACCCTATCAGGGATTGAAACATTGCCATTTGGTATGCGCTTTCAGCAGCAAAACCGGTCGGAAAAACCATAAAACCCTATCAGGGATTGAAACGGGGTAAAGATTTGAGCATGATTGGTAGGGTCGAAAGTCGGAAAAACCATAAAACCCTATCAGGGATTGAAACGTTCAGTGTCAAACGGTCTAGGAAACTGAGACAAGTCGGAAAAACCATAAAACCCTATCAGGGATTGAAACACAATCTGGCGACGTTCGGAATGCCAGACACAAGTCGGAAAAACCATAAAACCCTATCAGGGATTGAAACTTGCTTGTAAAGCTGTAAGCTTACCCGAATAAAGTCGGAAAAACCATAAAACCCTATCAGGGATTGAAACCGGAATGCCAGACACAAGACAATCTACCTTCTTCCGTCGGAAAAACCATAAAACCCTATCAGGGATTGAAACTTTCTCTGGCGGCTGATTGATACCCAACCAGAAGTCGGAAAAACCATAAAACCCTATCAGGGATTGAAACAGTATAATGAGTAATACTTGCAAGGAGGAAATTAGGTCGGAAAAACCATAAAACCCTATCAGGGATTGAAACTCTGAAAGGAATATGTACGGTGTGGACGATTTAGCGTCGGAAAAACCATAAAACCCTATCAGGGATTGAAACGAAGGCATCCCCGGACGACTCGACGCTCCTGTAGTAAGTCGGAAAAACCATAAAACCCTATCAGGGATTGAAACTTTAGGCATAGGCGATCCGCCGTCACTTGTAAAGTGTCGGAAAAACCATAAAACCCTATCAGGGATTGAAACCGACAATATCAACTCATCCGCGCGATCGGCAACATTTAAAGTCGGAAAAACCATAAAACCCTATCAGGGATTGAAACTTAACTGAAGATTGTATTGATCGCCTGCCAATCGTGTCGGAAAAACCATATTTCCCGATATAAGGCTTGAAACCCTGTATTGGAAGGCTTTCGCCTCGGACAATGTAGCGGGAAAAACCATAAATCCCTATCAGGGATTGAAACAAAGTCCAAGCGCGCTGCAATAAACCTAAATCCCTCTCAAAGATTGAAACTAAATCGGGTATGATATCATTCGCGGTTGCACTCAGACATGACTGTTGACTGTGACTCGAAAAACTGAAAATTGGGCTGATATTTTTTGGCAGCTTGACTCGACTTTACCAGGACGCACTATGAAGCGCGGATTTGATATGATTCCGGCGCATCGGGAATTGAGATGCAGCAGCAAAATACAAATTAAGCCACAATAAACCTAAATCCCATTTTCAATTGAGATGACAGTGACAATTCGGCTTTTCAATCAAAGACTCAACCAAAGCATTCAAAGCAACCGCCGCCAACAATCCGCCGCCAAAAGTTCCCACAGTCGTAATATAAGCAACACCCGATCGCACTAACCGCCGTTTCGCCACCGGAGAATGACTAAAACCGATCGGCATTCCAACTACCAAAGCCGGTTGCAATTGCCCACACTCGATCGCCTCGCAAACCGCCATCAGCACAGACGGCGCATATCCTATCACTAATATACATCCTTTTTCCAGTTTCAACAACTTATCAAACCACTCACCCTGCCGCCAGAATTCCTGTTCAGCTTCTGCCGCAGCATTGATGTGCGGATCATCAATTAAAGTTGCAATACTTGTTCCCAAATGCGCCAATCTTGTCCCATCCAAAGCAGCAAAAACAGGCGGCACATCAGCCACAATTTGACACTGATTTTTCAAAGCTTCCCGCGCCGATTTAATCGCCGTTGCGCTCAACTTCACAAACGGCAGCAGCGAACAATCTCCGCAAGCTAACACCAGTTTAGAAAGCAAGTCTACCTCAATTTCCGAGCGATCAGGCAAATCCGGCAACAAAAGCTGCAACGACTCCCCAAAATCCTCCGGGTGAGTGTGCGCCCCCGCATCCCAACCCTCCCAAAGTTGTTCCAACTCATCCAACCCCCCCTCAGTTTCCGCCTGCAACAGCCTTAATTGCGCCAAGGCGTCCGCTTGCACCGCTTGACAGAAAATATCCCGCCCCAGCAATCCTTCCAGCGCCGAAGCCGTTTCTCTGAGGCGAACAATTTGCTGAATAACCGACAGATATTGCCGTTGCAGAGTCGCCATCAGCGGGTCTGGCGAAGCATCCGCGTCAGTTTCTAACAGTTTGCGGATGTGAGACAGTTGAAAGCCTTGCTGCTTGAGTGCAACTATTCTTTGCAGTCTTTGCACATCGCTGCGGGTGTACAGTCTGTAGTTAGAGGTCGATCGTACAGCCGGAGATAGCAGCCCCAAAGCGTGATAATGTCGCACCATCCGAGGGGTAATTGTGCCTTTTACCGCTTCTGTAAGTTGTTTGATTGTCAGGTATTCTTGCATTGGATTTTTTAACCGCAGATATGGGCGGATAAACGCGGATGGACGCAGATGGGTATGGATGGTTATTGAGTTTTGTAATTTTGTTTGGTTTTACTCTTGACATTGACATTGATGTCAATGTTTAGGCTACAGGAGTCATTCTACCAAATCAAGCTTTACAAATGACTTCTAATTTTTTGTCACTTTCTCGCATCTCCCACGTAGCCGAAGAACATCCAGATGCTGTGACTGCCGCCCTGTGCGGAATTCTAGTAATCTTGGGTTCGCTAGCGCTGCAATTCGGCTGGCTGGGTGTAGCCGTGTTAATTTTGCCCGCAGCTTATGTTATCGGCGGCTATTCCAGTACCCGCGAAGGCTTAACTACGCTTTTTCAAGAACGCGAATTAGATGTAGATTTGTTAATGATTGTCGCTGCTTTGGGCGCGGCCGGTTTGGGGCTGTGGCGGCAAGAATATCATTTAATTGTTGACGGTGCGGTGTTGATTTTAATCTTTGCAATTAGCGGCGCGCTTGAAGGTTATGCTATGCAGCGGACTGAACGCAGCATCCGCAGTTTGATGAGTTTGACTGCGGATACTGCTAGGGTGGTAATGTACGGCGGGGAACGGTTCGTGGCGATCGACAAATTGGAAATTGGCGATTACATTTTAGTCAAGCCCGGAGAAATCATCCCCACAGATGCGATAATTATTGAAGGCTACAGTGCGATCGATCAAGCCTCGATTACCGGCGAATCGATGCCCGTGGAAAAAACCAGCGGCGATGAAGTCTATGCAGGTACAATTAACGGTGTCGGCGCGCTGAAACTCGAAGTGTATAAAACTCCAGAAAGCAGCTTGATTCAGCGAGTGATTCGGCTAGTTCAAGAAGCGCAAACAGCAGCGCCGCCTTCTCAAATGTTTGTGGAAAAATTCGAGCGCGGTTATGCCAAATTAATTGTCTGTTTAGGCTTGCTGCTGGCAACTTTGCCGCCCTTTGTTTTGGGCTGGAATTGGGAAGAGACAATCTATCGGGCGCTGATTTTCCTAGTAGTAGCATCCCCCTGCGCGCTGATGGCTTCGATTATGCCCGCGCTGCTTTCGGGAATTGCTAATGGGGCGAGACAGGGGATTTTGTTTAAAAGTGGCGCGCAATTAGAGATGATTGGTAAAGTCAGGGCGATCGCCTTTGACAAAACCGGAACTCTCACCACGGGAAAACCTGAAGTTATCCAAATTGTACCAGCAGCCGGATATACTGAAACAGAAGTTCTGCAATTGGCAGCAGCCCTAGAAGCTCATTCCGAACACGCGATCGCCTCTGCAATTGTCAGCGCCGCCCAGCAGCAACAGTTACAATTGTCAACCGCTACCGATGTACAAGCAAAAATCGGTCAAGGAATTATAGGCAAAGTCAACAATCAAATCATTGCCATTGGTAAAGCCGGATTTGTCGAAGCAACTTCCGAATTAGCTCAAATCAGCCAGCAGTTGCAAGCCGAAGGTAAAACCGTTGTTTGGGTGGCAAAAAGCGAGCAGCTTTTGGGAATCATTGCAGTAGCAGATACCATCCGCCCAGAAGCAGCAGCAACGGTAAAACGCTTGCAAAAATTAGGCGTAGAACATATAATTATGCTAACCGGCGACAACGAGCAAACAGCTCAACACATCGCCAGTCAAATAGGCATCAAAGAAGTGTACGCCGAACTTTTGCCAGAAGACAAAGTGCAGGCAATTAAACAACTGCAAACCCAGTATCAAACTGTAGCAATGGTGGGAGACGGCATCAACGACGCCCCCGCCCTCGCCCAAGCTTCCGTGGGCATTGCGATGGGAATTTCCGGCAGCGATGTTGCTTTAGAAACTGCTGATATAGTATTAATGGCAGACAAGTTAGAGCAACTAGCTAAAGCAATTAGTTTGGGCCGCCGCGCTCAAAAAGTTGTCAAACAAAACATTGTTTTTGCACTCAGTTGCATTGTCCTGTTATTGGCGGCTAATTTTTTCGGAAATATCACCATGCCTTTGGGCGTCATCGGTCACGAAGGCTCTACAGTAATAGTAACCTTAAGCGGTTTGCGCCTCCTGAGAAATTAGACACCAAAAACCGCGATTTAATCGAGGCAGAGCCTCTGGAAATGCGTTCTCAGGCAGAGCCTGGGAACGAGAGTTTTATCTGCGTTCATCTGCGTCAATCTGCCTTCATCTGCGGTTAAAAATTCAAAACATTAAGAAAAACTACAATTTGTGTTTGCGTCCCTCAAAATACGCTAGCGTCAAAAGTATAGAATCATACCAAAATCTGAAATTGCTCGACACTGCAATAAAAATTAACCTAGAAAAAGTCTAGAAAATGGTATAGAACAGATTGCACCAAGAGCAATGGAAAACAAGTTTTCTGTTGGAGGCTATTATGAACGAAAAAGTCATTGGGGCCGCGCGGAACGTTGCAATTGTTGGCCCTTATTTAAGCGGTAAAACCGCACTGCTCGAAAGTTTGCTGTCGGTGACAGGGACAATTACCCGCAAAGGAAATGTCAAAGATGGCAACACAATAGGTGATAGTTCGCCGGAAGCGCGCGATCGCCAAATGAGCGTAGAAGTAAACGCCGCCACCGCTGAATATGAAGGCGTCCGCTTCACATTTCTCGACTGTCCGGGCTCGGTAGAATTTGCCCAAGAAACTTACAATGCGCTGATTGGTGTGGATGCGGCGATAATTGTTTGCGAACCCGTTGCCGATCGCACTTTAACCCTCGCACCCCTGTTTAAATTCCTCGACGATTGGGAAATTCCCCACTTAGTTTTCATCAACAAGATCGATCGAGCTTACACAGACGAAACTACTTGCGGCACCAACTTCACCGAGGTACTCGACGCGCTCAAATCCGTTTCCAGCAGACCGATCGTACCTCACCAATATCCGATCGGCAAAAACGAACAAATCATCGGTTTTATCGACTTAGTAACCGAACAAGCTTATCACTACCATCCGGGCGCCGCCGCAGATCCCGTCCCGCTTCCAGAACACCTCAAAGCACAAGAAAGCGCAGCGCGGCAGCAAATGCTCGAAGAATTGGCGAATTTTGACGACCATTTACTCGAAGAATTGCTCGAAGAAATCAATCCCGACGCCGAAGAAATTACCCGCGATTTAAAGATGGAATTAGGCGCAGATTTAATTGTGCCAGTATTCATCGGCATGGCCGAACAAGATTTCGGCGTGCGGCCTCTGCTGGAAGCTTTGCTGAGGGAAGCGCCGACACCGGAAACTACAGCCGATCGCCGTGGCATTATACAAAGTGAAAACAAAGTTCTGGCTCAAATCCTCAAAACCTATTACACACCGCAGGGAGGGAAACTATCGTTAGTGAGAATGTGGCGGGGGACGCTGGCAGATGGAGCAATTTTGAACGGCGTTCGAGTTAACGGTTTGTATCGCTTGACCGGCCAGCAAACGCAAAGTTTGCAATCCGTCAGCGCGGGGGAAATTGTGGCTGTGGGAAGGCTAGAAGGTTTGAAAACAGGCGATACGCTGGCCCTAGACCGATCGGAAGAATTGCCAAAAGCCGAAATCATCCCGCCTGTCTACGCACTGGCTATCGTCCCAGAAAAGCGCAACGATGAAGTTAAGCTGAGCTCTGCTTTAGCTAAATTGCTAGAAGAAGACCCATCTTTAGTCTGGGAACAGCACGGCGACACTCACGAAAGTATACTTTGGGGTCAAGGCGAAATCCACCTGAAAGTAGCTTTAGACAGGTTGCGCCGCAAGTATAACTTGCCGATGGTAACTCACTTACCGCAAGTGCCCTATAAAGAAACCATCCGCAAACCTGCATCTTCCATCCACGGGCGCTACAAACACCAAAGCGGTGGACACGGACAATTCGGCGACGTGTACCTCGACATTCAACCGCAGCCTCGCGGAGAAGGTTTCACCTTTAGCGACAAAATAGTCGGCGGCGTCGTCCCAAAACAGTACATTCCCGGCGTGGAAGTGGGAGTGCGCGAGTATTTGGATCGCGGCCCGCTGGGTTTCCCGGTGGTAGACGTAGCGGTGACGCTGACGAACGGTTCCTATCATTCTGTGGACAGTTCCGAACAAGCTTTCAAGCAAGCGGCGCGTTTGGCGATGCAGGAGGGAATGGCCAAGTGCGAACCGGCATTGCTGGAGCCGATCGCCAAAGTTGAAATTTGCGCTCCGAACGAGTGTACATCAAAGGTGTTGCAGTTGGTCAGCGGACACCGCGGCCAAATTCTCGGCTACGAAGGTAAAAAAGGCTGGAAGGGATGGGATGCAGTTTCTGCTTATTTGCCGATCGCAGAAATGCAGAATTTGATCGTAGAATTGCGATCGCAGACCATGGGAGTCGGATTTTTTAATTGGGAGTTCGATCGATTGCAAGAAGTGCCGGAACCTTTAGCTAAGCGGGTTTTGCTAACGACTGGCGGCAATGGGAATGGTAACGGCAAAAGTTAGGTAATTGTCTTAAAAAACCCGGTTTCTTGAATAAACCGGGTTTTTGCACGAGTTGCAATTACAATTCATTGCGATCGATTCCCATTTCTCGGAGTCTTAATTCTAAAGCTTGCGATCGCGATCGTTCTTGTTCCAGCAAAGTTTGTGCCTCATCGGAGAACTGCTCATCATTGGTCGTAGTGCAAACCTGCTATAGCCAATGTGTGCTGCATCAAAAGGGCGCTTTAAAACCGCTCCGAAAGCTCAGTTTTTTAATCTTTACGGTGTAAACAAGGAGCAAAACTAATGACAATTGAATACATCCGCACAAGAACCGCTGAAACTGTAGAAATAGAGGAGGGTAGTGATTTTTGTAACCTTGACGAAATCAATCAAGCAATTACCTTTTTGGATAATTTGGAAAGACGCTTAAATCAGAACTCTCAACTTTCAAATACATCAGAAGGTCAAAATGCCATTACTCAAGCGCTTAACGGCGTAGAATCTGCAATTCTGGGTCTGATGATGGTCAATCAAGTTGTTAGCGAAATTACTTACGAAAAGAAAGCAAAAGGAAAGAAAGCAAAAGAAAATTTAGATGATGAAGAGGAGCAATTTTAATGGCACAAGTTCGGGCATTAATGCCATCTAAATTCGTTTCTCTAGCCGATGAACTGCTTGCAAATACTGGAGTTGGCGATTACTCAACATTAATCGGAATCTTGTTAAATCGCTACGGCAACCACGTCATCCGGGTAGATAATATTTGATTTGTCGGGAGATTGCTGTTGTGTAACCATTACTGTTTCCCCAAATTGCCTGCTAATAATATTGTATTGTAAATGATATCAATTCCGTCGTTCGTAGGGGCTGGTTTCACCAGAAATATTGGCAATCATTCAAAGGATAAATAAACCCGCCCCCGCCCCACGGCCAATCTGAATGTACATTTCGATTGTTCGTTGGGTGGGGGCGGGTTTTCGAGATTGTTTTTTCTCAGCGATTCTGGTTTGTGAAACCCGCCACTACGATCGCACAAATTATACGATCGCGAATCAACAACACAGGATATTAGAGAACTCGATAATTCATCCGTGTCTCCGTGTCAAAATCTCTTAGAGTGCCTTCTTCCTTACCCTAAAAAGAAATAATCAAGTAACCGTTTAGGAACTTAGCACCAGTAACAGACTTTCCAGTTAGCGCCGGAGGCAGCAAAATATTGCGCCGCTGATCGCCCGCTTCGATCGTCACTTCCGGCCCGGATTGAATCAATTTAATTTCTTTCTTGTCAAACCCAGGCAAAAACAAACTAACTTGACGCTGTGCAATGTTTATGTTAATCGGTTTAGGAGCTTTTGCAGCCTCCGAAAAATCTGGCAAAGCATCAATTAGCGGCTGCCAATTATTGTCACTGTGCGCCGGAACCGAAACAGCCGTCAAAGGATCAAAATCGCCAGTAATAGCTTCTGTAACCGGTGCTTGATTAACAATGACACCGCCCACAGTCAAACTAACTTGTTGAGAACTTCCCCAAAGATAACGAGCAGTTGCGATCGCACTTGCATCCCCAGTCGTCACCAAAAAAGCCGCCGTGCGGTTCGGATCTGCCAGCGCTTCCTTACCCTTATCCAAAAGATTATCGACTTGCTTAGTAGATTGAAAAGCATTGTCTCCCGACAAATCCACCGTCAACACGGTACTGACAACCGGTTGAATAAAAGGTGAAAGCGCTTTCCCCAAATCCGAATCTACCAAAGCTTGACGGAATCTGCGGATGTACCAACTCAGAATTTCCGGCATTCCCAGCATCCGCAGCGTATCCATGCCGCCATTGCCGTCATAAACAATTACATCGTATTGTTTGCTGTCCTCGTATTCCCGAAGTTCGTTCAACGCCAGCGCGCTGTCCATTCCCGGCAATACTCCTAATTCTTGACCGTAAATCTGCTTGAAAAACGGAGTGCGGACATATTGAGCTTCTAGTTGTTTAACTTCGTCCCACCTGCGTTCTAGCAGCGGCGCGCTTTGCACCTGAACTGCTTTGAGGTTGGGGGCGATTTCCTGGGGGTTGAGAGTCAGGGGAACCCCCAGCAGAATACCTAATGCAGGGCCCGGATCTTGACCGAGCAGCAGAACTCGCTTGCCTTGAGCCGCGTATTTTTTAGCTGTTGCGATCGCGATCGTACTGCGGCCAGTGCCGCCTTTGCCCAAAAATGTCAAAATCAAAGCCATTTTCTGTTCTCACTGCCAAAGCTTACTCTTTAACATTTAAGCGCAACCTTCAGCGAGAGTGGGGGAGGGGGGAGAGTGGAGGAAGAGGAGAGTCGGCGAGTGGGAGAGTGGGAGAGGGGAAGAATTGGGAAAATTTTTCCTCTTCCTTCTTCCATCGGACTGACATCCGTTACATCCGTTACATCCGTTACATCCGTTACAGAATCCGTTGCCGAACTTCCTTCTTCCTTCTACATCTGTTAAACGGGTTCTAGCTCATCTTCAAAGAACCAAGTCGCAAAACCGTCAAACTTGACAACCACGCCTACTCCGCTACCGTCAACCATTCTGAATCCGTCAACAGTGCCTACTGGATTCTCCTTTATCTTGCCCACCATATTTGCAGGTATCCGATCTCTGAGACGGCGCACCTTAACTCTCTGACCTACTTCTATTGCCACTGAAATTGTTCTCCTGCTCTATATAACCTATATACAACCGTTTATTTTACAGTTTGGCGTCTACTTCGGAACAGCAACACCCGCAGGCGATCGCTCCCTATGATTTTCCATCGAAATTTCCACCAACTTTCCCTAAAAGACGGTATTCTAGTCGGAGTGCGTCGATCGTCTACCCTGATTCGCTTGGGTTTGCTTCATAAAGTTTCACAGCGGCAAGCTCCACTGGCAGAGGCTGTTCACCACTTAGATAATTATTTTTTATTGCTTCGCAAAAAGCATCTTTTCATTAATTGCCACAACTACACAATTTATCCCCAATTAGTCATCCTTCCGGCAGAAGCCAAAAGGCATTCACAGGCAGTAATTAATTTTATGTTTGCTATATATAAATCTGCGCTCTCTAACGTTGACATCGGCGAAAGTTGATGCTGCAGAACACTTTGAGTCAGCTTGGCACAAAATTCCGAAGGTCAGAGTTTAGGAAACTGCCATGTTGTAACAGTTTACTAAAATATGACCCTAAAAAAAAGTTTTAATGCTAAACTTTCAGGCTGATAAAGTTTATTTTTGCGGCTTTTTTACGGCATAAAAAATGGAACGATTTCCGGATGTATGCCGTCTGATACAGGAAATGAAGTCGAGGAACTTCAATATGAGAAAATTGAAATTATGAATAAAATTTTTACGTGTGGGCGATCGACCAAAATTCCCCTCCTAAGTTTGTCCTTGGCTGTACTGGCGAGTCTGTCGCCCTTTCGTGGGACGATCGCCAGTCCGCTCTCTCGATCCCCCCAACAGCCGTCCAACACTACTAAAATTGTCTCAGTCGATCGACCGCCAGCATTGCCAATAGGCTCAAAATCTCCCAAAAATCCGGCAACAGTGGCAGCGAATCCATCCCCAGCAGAGACGATAAAGGCTCAGGGAACAGCGACGGGGCGATCGCTCGAAATAGAAGAAATTCGCGGTACAGTCAGTTTTAAAGGGCGGCCAGCGGTCGTGGGCGATCGGCTACTTGCCCCCGGAGACGAAATCATCACCGGCCGCAATTCCACAGCCCGTTTAGGCATCGACAATAACGTTGGCACCGTGGAAGTTGGCGAAAAAACCGCAGTCAGAATATCCAATTTGTCAAGCAGTGCAGGTGGCGAAAAAGACACAGCGATTTTTGTCAGCAGGGGGCGAGTCAGGTTGTCGATCGGCAAAACTGCTGCTGCAACTCCCGCAGCCAACACCTCAACAATTATCCCGCCGAACCAAATAGCAGCCCTCAATACCTTCAGCGGACTCGGCAAATCCAGTCAAATTGCCCAAAAAACCCGTTCTGCCAAAACTGCCCCAGTCAGGGTTGAAACCCCAGAAGGTGTTGCCGGAGTTCGCGGCACATCCTTTGGCGTCAGCGTCGGTGGCGGCAAAACCGCAGTCGAAACCATTGAAGGTGCAGTAGTAGTATCGGACAACACCGACTCGGAAGTAGTTGTCAACAGCGGCAACGCCACGACAATTTTCCCTCAAACCTCGCCCGTGGTGCCCTCCGCGAGTCCTCGCCTAGCTCAACTCAAAGTCCGCAGGTTGTTGAGACTCAGCGGCAATATCTATCGCCTCAGCGCTCAAATTAACCCGATCGACACGGTTTATGTCAACAACGAAGAAATTAAGATCGATCGAAATGGTAACTTCAAAATCCAAGGAATTTTACCTCCAAGCCGTCGCCTCAAAATCGTAGTGCGAGGCCCGTCAGTCACAGAAAGGCATTACAGCTTCGCAGTTCGCTAAACAACCTATCGTCGCGAGTAATATACGCGGGCAGTCTCTGAGGACGTGAGTTAGATCCTAAGTCCTTTCTGGGTTGATTATTTTGTGTAGGTGCGAAGCATTTTGCGGTGAATATCGGGAGTCAAAATAAATCAATTTTGCCCCCACCCTTCGCCCTTACGGTATTGTAAAACTTCATGACCGAAAGCATCCAGGATACAAGCCCCCGGATTCATTCCTTCGCAGACTCAGAACCCAGAAATAAAAAACCTGTATCCGATAAAAAAGTCGCCGAATTTATCCGTGGGGTCGCCCCTAAAATCTAACATCTAAAATCTAAAATCTAAAATCGATTGACTCTCACTCCTCTCGAAGTTCGGACTCGAATGTGAATTATTGCGTCAAATTAATTGCATGAAGTTCAAAGAATGGATTGATTATCTAAAACACAATCAACTAATCGGCCTCCGGCAATATATAGCAACAAACCCTCCCTGGATAACAGGGGCAGTAGTAGGTATAATGTCTGTCGCCATGCTGCAATTGGGAATGTGGAAACCCCTTGAATATTTGGGATACAAAACGCTATTTCAAATTCGAGAATCGGGAATTTTGCCAAATCCCGGATGGGATCAGAGAATTGTGGTAATTGCGATCGAACCGAATTCCTTGCAAGAATACGGTCAATTTCCTTGGCCCCGCAACCGCTACGCCCAACTCCTAGAATCGCTGAAAAAATCTCCCCCTACAGCAGTTGGTTTTGACATTCTTTTCCTCGATCCCAGTCCGAAAGATGATATTTTAGCCACTGCAATCGCTGCTAACGGCAAAGTTGTACTCGCCAGCACCATCAAAGAAGAACCCGTAGCATCTTTAAAAGCAGCCGCCGCAGGTGTCGGCCACATCGGCCAAGAAGCTGATAGCGACGGTATTACCCGCGAGTCAAAAATCTTTCTCAACGGGATTCCTAATTTCGGTTTAGCAATGACTCACAGGTACAATGCTGCTAATCCCCAAGATCCAGTATTGCTTCCAAAGTCAAAAAATAAGCAGGCAAAAAAAGTTTGGATTAACTGGCCGGGTAAAACAGAAAATCTATCTACCTATGCTTTTGTTGATGTCGTAGAAGGCAGAATTCCCCCAGATGCTCTGACCAATAAGTTAGTTTTAGTGGGCATAGTTGCTACCGGTTTCGATCCGATATCTTCACCTCTCAACAAGACTACGGCTGGGGTTTATTTATATGCAGCATTGGTTGACAATTTGCTCAATCAACGCTTGCTACGGCGGCTGCCGGTACTGCTAGAAATTTTGTTATTGTTGGGGATTGGCCCGCTTACCGCTTTGGTTCTGGGCAACCGAGGTGTTAAAGAGAGAATTGCGATCGCTCTCGGTTTGCCTATAATTTGGATTGGGGCTGCAGCTTTGTTATTTGGCTTCTTTTTTTGGTGGGTGCCGATTGCCGCGCCTATCGGCACCCTCATTTTATCTGGCACTGCTTTGCAACTGCGGGAACAGTACGAAAAGCAGCAGTTGATGAGGTTATTTGAAAAGCACGTCGATCCAGAGACTGCTCAGCTTATTTGGCAACGCAAAGCTGAGATATTTGAACAGGGAGAACTGGAACCTCAAGAACTTACAGCAACGGTGCTGTTTATGGATATTCGTAGTTTTACTTCGATTTCCGAAAAAATGCGACCGCGAGATTTACTCACCTGGTTGAACAATTATTTGGAAGCGATGACTGACTGTATTATGGATCACGGTGGCGTTGTAGATAAATACATCGGTGATGCAATTATGGCAGTTTTTGGAGTGCCTTTTTGTCATACCGAATATGCAGAAATTCAACAAGATGCTTTGAATGCAGTTGCGGCTTGTATTGCGATGCACGAACGGCTGCACCAACTTAATCAGCAGCTTAGAAGTGAACACAAACCTTTAATTAAGTTTGGCATCGGTTTGCATACCGGGCAGTTAGTTGCTGGCAGCGTGGGCGGTTCCCGGCGTTTGAATTATTCTGTGATCGGCGATGCTGTCAACGTTGCTGCTAGATTGGAGGCGATGAATAAGGAAATTGTTTCTGACAGTCCTTTTAATTTGTTGGTGACGGCGAGGACTTTTTCTTACGTGCGCGATCGCTACGAAGGCCAAAAAGTTGGATCTATTCAATTGCGCGGCAAAAAAGAAGAGACTGTGGTTTATGCTATTTTGGGTGAAAAGCATTAGTTATCGGGCATGGGGCATGGGGCATTAGTTGTGATATTATGTCCTGTTAATTAGGCCCAATTACTTCATACTGGGGAATTAAAATATTGGTTGTAGGGGCGGGTTTTTCGAGAATCTACGCCTCAAACAAATAATCTCAAAAACCCGCCGTCGCCCCACGGTAAATCGAAATATACATTTTTTCAGGCGATCGCCCGTGTTGGTTGAGGTAGATTATTAGCGGTGTGGGGGCAGGTTTATAAAGCTGGTTTTTACTGATTAGATATTGTCGTAAAACCCGACCCTACGGAATTATATTGTTTCCCAATGACCAATGACCAATTCCCAATGACCAATTCCCAATTCCCAATTCCCAATCTAATCAAATACGCTGAGCCGCAAAGTTTTAGCTATTTTTTCTAACAGAAATAAGCCACCGACAGAATTTCCGTCTTTATCCAGGGGCGGACTGTAAAAGCCGATCGCCCCCTGGCCCGGAATTACCGACAGCAAAGCCCCGCTAACTCCCGACTTGGCCGGCAACCCCACCCGCAGCGCAAAGCGGGCGGATGCTTCGTACAAACCGCAAGTTGCCATCAGTGCTTTGACTGTACGGCTGTTTTCGCCGATTTGTCGATCGCCACTTTTTACCAAAACCATCCCCAGCTTAGCTAAATCCTCCACACTTCCCGACAAACAGCAGACGCGGTTGTAGGTTTCTAAAGCAATTTCTGCATTTTGAATATAACCAGATTCTACCATTCTCAAGGCTAGATTCCAATTGTTTGGATTCGGATTTGTCTTCACTGAATCGAGCATTAACTCATCAAGAAATAACTGACTGTTTGCCTGTTGATTTAACCATTCGAGCAAGTTTTGACAGCGCGCCACAGCATTTTGACCGGGAATCAAAGACGCTAGGGCGATCGCCCCGCTATTAATCATCGGGTTTCTCGGCTTTCCTTGGTCTATTTCGAGTTGAGTTAGGGAATTGAAAGGCAGCTCCGAAGGTTCACAGCCAACGCAGTCAAATACCCTTTTTTCGCCCAATTCGCACAGCAAATAAAGCAGCACAAAAGGCTTGACTACACTCATCAGCGGGAATGTTTGAGGAATACTACCCCAGCTCAAAAATTGACCGTCAATTGCCCGAATTTGCACTGCAAACCCTTGTCTGTCAGCTTGCGCTAGGAGAGGTATGTACCCAGGGATTTGACCAGATTTACTGCGATTAATTGCCTCTTTTGCCCAAGCTTCCAGTTGTTCCGGTTGCAAGGAAGATAGTTGGCTGCTGGAGATTTTCACTCTCGATTATTTCGATCACTTTAAATTTTAGATTGGCATTCCTGGCGCAATAGTGAGCCAGAAACCCCGTTTATTAACCGAATTGCGTCACTTGGGCCCGCTGCGGAAAGAAACTGGGTTTCTTCGGGGAGATAAACCAAGCTCGAACTTCAGGCTATTGACGTTTCGGCCCGCCGGTAGCAAATAAATTTTTCATAAAAAACCTGTACTTTGCATAAAAATCTCCCCTTCACCCCGATATATAAGTAGCAGCTTCAAGGCAACGCTGCTAGCCAAAACAAAGAAGCACTAGCTGGAAATGCCTTCAGATTCTTATATTTAAGCCCCAGCAAGGGGCGGGGTGCATATTTAACTTAATTCTTTCAGAGTTCGTCAAATCCTGTCCGGAAAACCCCCGAACCTTTAAGAATGTACTATCCAACCGGATTCACCAAAACCAGGATAAAAAAATGGCAGATGAAGCGAAAGCAGAAGCACCAAAGCCCGCTCCGATGATTTTTAAGGGTGTGTGCAAGGAGGGAGTTCTCAAAGGCAAAGAAATTGAAGGCAAATTAGATATCAAAGTCAATGTCGAATCTGTCACCACCCCAGAAGCAACGCCCAAAAAATCCCAGTGGGAGCCAGTTATCTTTTGGGTTTTGTTTGCATTCATGGCAAACTTGATCGTCGGTGACCCCGCCGGAATGAGAAAAAAATACAGCTCCCCACAAAGGTCTCATTCTCATCAGATTTTAAACCAATCTGGGGAGCAGTCGCTGTTGGCTAAGAAAAACACCAGCAACTTGCCACTTTAGGCCCTGGGAGCCTGCCAGCCGCGCAAATAGTAATAGAAAGACCCGAAATATTCATCGAATACTCGCGTCGTAGTTACCAAAGCTTCTGCACTAGGCAAAAAATCTCCCGCGTCTAAGCGGAGTCTACTGGATTTCCCTCCTGATGTGGGTTGAAAAGTGTAGAAGTCGGTAGCCCTAGGAATCACCTGGATTCCCATATTGGCAAAAGCGAGGCTGGCACGGCGCATCTGAATCGCAGATGTTACCAGGATGACTTTGCGCGGGGCGCCACGGCTGTCGAGTATCTTTCTCACCTCTTGGGCGCTGGTGCGTATGTTGCTGCCGTTATCGTCGAGAACGATACTGCTGCGCGGCACGCCCATGTTGTTTGCCAGCAAAGTCTCGATATCCTTCGCTTCGCCAACATAACCCTCCAATTCTGGTCTAGGGCCAGCGGTAACGATGACCATCGGTGCCACTTTTTGGCGGTACAAAACGGCAGCATAGGGCAGGCGATTGCCTGTATCTGTCAGTTGAATCGCTACTCGGTTGGGGATGTGAGGCTGAGTGGTTCCCTTGCCCAGGAGAACTATCGCCGCGGCAGTTTCATCGCAGCAAGCTGTGCGGACGGCGGCAGCGGCGTCCCGTTCTGCTTGTTCGGCGAACCAGTAAGCGACAACTGGCATACTCGAAAGGATCAAAACTAGCAGCGCTGCCAGGATCATTCTCGGCGCCGGGTTGCGGATGCCTCCATTCGTGATCAGCGCCGATGCAATCACCAGCAGAGTGATGGAAAAACCCAGCGGCTTAAAGAAGAAGGCTATTAGGCCGAAAATCGCTGCTCCGACCGGGGTGTCTGGCGCAAAAAAAGCTAGGATCAAAAGGCTGATCAGTAGCAAAACGCGCAGCCGGTCTAATAACGGATTGTCTTTGCCCCC
Organism: Microcoleus sp. AT3-A2; assembly: GCF_036705685.1. NCBI lineage: Bacteria > Bacillati > Cyanobacteriota > Cyanophyceae > Oscillatoriales > Microcoleaceae > Microcoleus > Microcoleus sp. AT3-A2. The sequence goes on along the minus strand of NZ_JAUBVF010000004.1, from coordinate 90,134 downwards.
TGATTGATCCCACCACGATTTGATCAATGAGAACAGGAGGAATAGAAATAGAATGCGAGCTAATAGTTCTGGCATCTTGCAATATTCTGTGTCTTCATAAATTAGTACAGAAGTTTTGGAAACGAGCGCGAATTTAGCTGCGGGAGGAAATACGGGCATCGGTGGGTTTTTAACTTTCGCGAATAACGCAGTCCGATCGCATTTATCCTAATGCTCGCTTCCTGTCAGCTATCAACCATTGGTTGCAGGGTGAAACCCGCTACTTCCAGTCACAGATTGCTGACAGTTAATTGGTAATTGATAACTGGTAATAGTTGATTGGTAATTGGTAATGGATCGAGCACGCCGCAGGTGGAATTGACAATTCAACCCTGCTTTGTTCTGCCTATTTTTTTCCCCATTACCTGTTACCGATTCACCAATCCCAATTTATCGGCGCTTCAGTTGATTCCGAATTGCCTGCGTTACCGTTTGAATTACTTTAACACGAGCATAATACTTGTTATCCGCCGCAATTAGCGTCCAGGGAGCAAGCGGCGTGCTGGTGCGCTGAATCATTTGATTCACCGCCACTTCATAATAATTCCACTTTTGGCGATTCCGCCAATCTTCCTCGGTGAGTTTGTATTGTTTAAATGGATTGTTTTGTCGCTCTGTAAACCGCTTTAGTTGCTCGTCAGGACTGATGTGCAGCCAGAATTTAACTAAGACACAACCGAAACTGGTGAGTTGCTCCTCAAATTCGTTAATTTCCTGATAAGCTCGGCGCCACTCGGGTTCGGTGGCAAATCCTTCGACTCGCTCGACCAGCACTCTACCATACCAACTGCGATCGCAAATGCTGATTTTACCAGCCGTTGGCAGCCGTCGCCAGAACCGCCAGAGGTAGTGGTGCGCTTTTTCTTCGTCTGTCGGCGCCGCAAAGGCATTAACTATGTAACTGCGGGGGTCTAATATGTCGGTCAAGCGTTTGATTGCTCCTCCTTTACCGGCGGCGTCCCAACCTTCAAACAGCACTAATACGGGGATTTCCTCTTCGTAGATGCTTTGTTGCAGTTTCCCAAAACGGGTTTGTTCCTCGCGAAGTTGCTGTTTGTATTCGTCGGGCGACAGCGATTGAGTTAAATCTACTTGGGCCAGCAAGTCGGGTTCGGTGGGTTGCAAGCTTTCTTGAGGTGGCAATTCCACGGGTGCAGATTGCATCGGCAGTCTGTCCAATGCTTCTGTAATTGTCGCTGCCATTTGCGTTAAAACTTTGACTCTCGCCCACCGTTGACAATCGCCTTCTACTACCGTCCAAGGTGCGCGGCCCGTGCCGGTTTGGGCTATCATTTCTTCTGCCAAATTTGTGTATTCTTGGTATTTTTTGGCTTGTTTCCAATCTTCGGGCCGCACTCGCCAAGCTTGTAAGGTGTCGTCTTCTAGTTTTTTGAGCCGATGCTTGAGTTCTTTTTTGCTCAAGTGAATCCAAAATTTGGCAATTGCTGCGCCGTCATCAACCATCTGCCGCTCGAAGGCGTTGATTTGCCGGATAACTGTCGGTACTTCTGCGTCGGAGACTCGATCGAACAATCGGTCTTCTAAAATGTGAGTGTACCAACTGTGGTAGAAAAAACCAATTTTGCCACGGGCAGGAAGTTTCTGCCAAAACCGCCACAGGAAAGGATAGCCCATTTCTGCATCTGACGGCGGCCAAATCGGGTGGACGGCAAACCCCCGCGGGTCCATATACCCCACCATTTTTTTGACCAGCGCGCCTTTACCGGCGGCGGCCCAGCCTTCGAGGACGATGATTGCAGGCAATTTTTTTTCCCTGCAGGCCAGTTGGAGCGATCGCAACTGTTTCATTAAAACTTCTATCTTGGCCTCGTAGGTTTCTTTATCGAGGGAGATATCTAAATCGAGGTTGTCGAGCATATTTACCTCATATAAATCTGAAAAAACAGTTTAAGGTTAGTTTAACGTTTGGATAAAATTAAATCCTTACCTCCGGGAAAAACGTTATAAAAATTACAGTTACGGCTGGTTAAAAGCCGGAGCGCTCCTGCAATCAAATGCCAGCCTCGTTAATACTAGCAAGAATCCCTCGATTTCAAACTTGCAAAAAAAAATAGCTCAGGTTATAGTTGAAATAGGGAACTTTTAAATAAGTTCAATTTCTCCCCTCCCCCGATCGGGCGAGTTAACAGGAGGAGCCACAAATCCCTGAAAAAGGATTTATTGTAAAACAGAGCAAAAGTAAAAATCAACTACCCGGTGGGGGTGACAACTTCTTTACTTAGCTGTAGAAAATTTATTCAAACAATAGTAGTTACTTAAGCACCAAGCTTGTAACGAAAGAGAGCGCGACTCATCGACATCCAGCCATAAACTCCCATACAAAACTAGCCCAAAAGGGCAAACCAATTTTTATGATTGCGCTATGAGATAAAACCTGAAAGCCTGGGTGATATAAACAGGTTTCTGAGTTTTATCGACACCACAATAAATCTGCATTGCATCCGCGTTTATCCGCGTTCATCTGCGGTTAATAATCAAAAACTCGGATTTTTGCAAGAAATTCACTGTACTTGTTTGCCCATACCAATTAAGAGGAACAGTCCGAAATTACGGATTGCAAGTTTTCTATGAATATCTTGACAACACGCTCCTACAAGGGCGAAACTGACTGGTGCGCGATCGCAAATTTAATCGATGCTTGCGAAGCAGTCGATCGACTCGGCGAAGAAGTCTCAGCAACTGAACTCAAGCTAATACTTGATGCACCCAAACTCGACCAAGCCCGCGACGTGCAGTTGTGGGAAGATGGTAATTACAAACTAATCGGTTTAGCACTCCTAGATATGCCAGATTCCCCAGAGAAAATAGACGCTTGTCTCTGGTTTTACGTGCATCCAAACCTGCGCGGCGAAGGTTTAGAAAAAGACATAATTAAGTGGGGCGAAAAGCGGCTGGGCGAAGTAGGAAAAGAACGGAATTTGCCCGCGAAATTGCGTACCTACAGCCGGGAGGATAAAACAGATGAAATGCGGCTGTTACGAAAACAGGGCTTTGAGGTCGATCGCTATTTTTGGACAATGGCCAGATCCCTCGCGGAACCGATTCCCACGCCCGAATTTCCCGCAGATTTTGCGCTGACACACGTATCAGGAGAACAAGACATCCAACCTTGGGTAGAGATGTTCAACCAGTCATTTATCGATCACTGGAATCACCACGATTTAACTGCGGAAACCGTGCGTTATTGGATGCAAGATCCGAATTATCAACCCGAATTAGATTTGATTGCTGTTTCGGGCGATTCCCTGCGGGATAGCTTCGCTTCACGCAAATTTGCTGCTTTTTGCGACTGTCAAATAAAACCCCAAAAAAACGCCCGCAGCGGCACAAAAGACGGTTGGATTGAATTGTTGGGTACGCGGCGCGAGTTTCGGAAAATGGGTTTAGGAAAAGCGATGCTGCTGGCGGGTTTGCACTCCTTAAAAGCAGCAGGTGCAAATACTGCGAAACTCAGCGTCGATGCTGACAGTTTGACGGGGGCCACAAAGCTTTACAAATCAGTCGGTTTCCGCCCGATGGAAACTTGGATCGAGTGGGCTAAGACAGCGTAAATTCGTTAGGGTGGTCAGAAACCGGGTTTTTGCGAAAATACTGCGTTACAGCCTGCAAATTCGGTTAAAAACCCGGTTTCTTTGGTTTTGATGCGAGATCTCTTTTTTACTCAAGGGGATCTCGCACTTTCCTTCCTTTCCTAAATCAACCGGAAATTAGCGGATGTAATCGCATTGGCACTCACTCCAATCATCACACCTAACTCCTCTCCTGTCAAGACATTTTTGATGAGAGTTCCCTGAGTATTTTGAGTGATTGCTAACTGACCAAAACTCAAACCTCCGCTTAATCCAATCAAGTCTTGACCGATGGTAAAATCAGCGATAATATCAAATCATTGACCAGCTTTTAAGGCAAAGATATCGTTGCCGCTACCGCCAATCAAACTATCATTCCCCAAGTCTCCGTAAAGAATATCAGAGCCTTTCCCACCCATGAGAGTATCGTTATCTAGCCCTCCGTAAAGAGTATCATTTCCTTCGCACCCTCCCAGGATATCTGCTGCTTCGTTACCACTGATGAAATCATTACTTTCACCGCCACAGATAGTATCCGAGCCCTGGTTTCCAAACAGGTAATCATCTCCCTGACTACCAAGCACTATGTCATTCCCTTCATTGCGTCGTACAGTTTCCATATTGCTGAACCTAATTCGAGCAATTACAAGCAGAAACCAGAGAATTAAGGTCAGAAAATCAAAGATTAAAAGACGAAAACAATCGCCTGAAAGGAGAACAAGGCAAACCAGAGGTCAAAGCTAATGGAGCGAAAAAGTTAAAAGAGAACTACTCATCCGAAAAAGAGCGAAAAGCACCAAAAAAGCACATTAAAAGTAGTAAAAATCTCTGGTCAAAGTTGACCTAGAAAAAATCCTGGAGTATCCTGAAGCAGAACTACCATTCGATTCAGAATTTAAGGGTTATGAAGAGGTAATAGTTCAAGACATTTTACTGAAAACAGATAACGTGTTATTTCGGAAAGAGAAGTATTACTAACATTTAGAAAACAAAACATACTTAGGGCTTGCTGAATAAGTTAGGAAAAATCGCGTAGGCGTAGCCAGCCGTAGGCATCGCACTTGATGGGCAATTCAGACTCGGCGAAACATGACTTTTTGTTGACTATAACTTGCCCAGTTATAGCTTTTAATAATCATTGAATCGTAAATAGGTGTGATTTTCGGTTCTTGACATAAAAACACACAAAAAACCCGTCTTGACCAGGTAGAAAGGTTCATTACTAAAAAAGTAATAGCAATGGCTATTTCCGAAGTATTATCAAGTTTTGTCATCACTCGGTTCAAGCTAAATCTTCTTTTTCCTTCTCCAAACTTGTCCTCAATTGCATTTCTAATTCTTTCATCTTAAGCAGTCTTGTTTCTTTGTTTCCTTACTAACATTTGCTGGTGGCCTTCCTCAAGGGGGGCCACTAATTCTAATTCCTCTTTCTTTACACGCCCGCTCGGTTTTCTCTTGTTCGATAAATTCGCTCCGCATGGACTGATTCTGGGTAGTATCCTGTGTAACTTTTAAATGCTTCAAATGAGTGCTTTTAAGTCTCCTGATTCGTTAAAGTTATCCCAACTTATCCGGTCTAAAAATACATATCCTTTAATGCAACTCGCGCTCCTGTTTGGCTCCAAAATCTACGGGTTTCCCTGCTTTTCCTCTGGCAATAGGACGGATGTGCGGTTGTCTTAAACTTACCCCAACTGTCCTGCTCTGTTTCTTATTTTCAAATAACCACAGTTGTTGCTGATATACTTCTGTGAGGACTAGCAAGGTCTTATACTGCTTTTGGCTCAGACTTTGTAGGGTGGCATCTGACTCGATTAGTTGTTCAATATGAGCGAGGTTTCTTTTGATATATTGCAGTTGTTTTTTAATTGCTTGGTTTTTTTTGTTTCGTTGAGGTCGTCGTTGTTTGGCTACTGCTAAATAGTTTTTTCTGGCAATATTACTGTAGGTTCTGGGTTTTTTAGGAATTTTTACTTTGAGAGAATTATAGAGAATGTCGATGGTTTTTTCGGTGTGAACTCTGGCTCGGTTTAATAGTCCTAAGTCCGTCGGATAGCTAATGTCTCCTGGAACACAGGTCGCATCTACGATTAATTTTCCTATATTTGCTGACTCATTTTTTACCTCCGAATCCTTTTTTTTTCGGGTGGCTTTGAGGTGGATTCCCGTATTTTATTGACCATTCCTTCATTGACTTTCTTGATTAAATTCCCACTAATCCGCTGCCGAAAGTGGACTAATAGTGATGGGTCAAATGGGGGCTCATTACGCTTTGGCTAATTGACCGATAAAGTATTGCAGGTATGGGTTTTCTCGGATCTGTTCTACTATTTCTATGTCGCTGATTCCCAGCTTCTCTTTAATAATTAATGCCCCTAATGCCATCCTCAATAATTTGGCGGGTGCTCCCATTTCGGTGGGGAAATTTTCAGCATATTCTGATTCAAACTCTGACGCCCGGGATTAGTTGCGCCATTTTCACCCAACGGTTATCTTTTGACAATCTTCCTTCAAATGGGAGTTCAAAGTCGGATGGTGGGCTTAGGGCAAGCTCAGCTTTTCTATACACGATCGCAGGTGGTGATGCACGGGTTTTGAGTTATTATACCTGTTTTTCTTGCACCCTTACTACTTTTTTGGTCGGAAAATCCCTACACTGTTTACTTTTCTCACTGATTCAGCAAACCCTAATTATTCCAGCAGTTCTACAGTGCCGAGATACCCGTCTACTCGCACTTTTTGACCGTCTCGCAAGCGAGTTGTAGCTTCAGCAATATTCATAACTGCGGGAATTTTGTACTCGCGAGCGATTATTGCTCCGTGAGATAATTGTCCACCAACTTCGGCGATAATTGCTGTTGCTCCTAATAGCAGGGGTCCCCAACCTGCATCGGTGTATGGGACTACTGCGATCGCATTTTCTCCTAAATCTGTGCTCGCGGTGCGGCAAATCTTGACAAAGCCTTCGACACGACCAATACTTGCTGGAATTCCCTGCATGATATTAGTTTCCGATGTTGCCAGTTCGATCGCCCTTGTCTGAGAATTTGGCAGCAAATTGCCGTAAACCACAGGGGAAATCGGACGATCGCGATCGGCTACCAGGCGATCGCGCCTTTCTCTAATTGTATCCTGAAGAGAAACACTCGCACCGCTACGAATCCACTGCTGAATTTCCCCAAATTCCAGATAAAAAATATCCCCGCTTTCCTGAAACACCTGCATTGCCAATCCGTAAGCTTCAATCTCCAAAAAACTCCACCGTAAATGAGCCAACAACCGCGCGTAAATTTCGCTAATTTCGTTTTTGACGAGCGCTCTTTCTTGACATTTATCTAATCGCCACTTCTGCGAAAAAGTCAATTTTATTTCACGCTTTTCAACTAAATTAGTTTCGGCTTTTTGAGCCATAGTTATTAGCAACTTTTGATAAATTTCCGGTTGTTCTTGCCAAGTAGGAACAGCAATATCCGTTCCCACCTCGCTCAAATATCCGTAAATATCAAGCCACTTTTCAAAATCTGCTTGTAAAGCCGGAGTTTCCGCAAATGTCTGTGCTAAATCTGCGACAGAAACAGTTTTGTCAGACTGCGAAACAGCAGCTTGCCGCAATTTGTGAGCCAACTGCTGTAAAGCTCGCACCGAAGCAATTTCAGGAGCGCTATCATTAACCAGCCAGTCATCGGAAACGCGAAAAATTGCCTTGCGAATAGCCAACCCGATCGGCCCTAATATATTGTAGTAAGTAATCGGTTTCAGCCACTCCTGAATTTGCTCCGCTCTCTCCAATAATTCCTTTAAATATTGATAATCGGGCATTGCGCCTTGGGCATTGGGCATTAATATTTCTTCTTCGCTCGAACCTCTTCCTTCTTCCTTCTTCCCTCTTCCGACTTCCATCGGACGGACATCCGTTACATCCGTTACATCTTGTACAGTGCTCGTTGCCGAACTTCCTTCTTCCTTCTCCAGACTTTGGAGTGCCGGGAGGAAAATAGAAGTACGATCGCCCTTAAATTCTGCATTCAGCGCCCTCTCCCGCTGCACCAGACGCCACAAACCGGGCAAAGAAGGCAAAATCTTCCCCAAAGGCGGCTTGCCCATTTTTTGCCCTCTGAGCAAAAATTCCAAACCCTGCTCCGGCAATCCCATCATCCGAAAAATTTCGCCCAACAAAGTCGCATTAAAATAGGCGTGAGAACCAAGCAAAGTTGCCGTTTCGTTAAAGTTTAAATTGCTGGCGCGATCGCCCAAAACCACCTGAAAAATCTCTCCCCAAACCCCGCAAGTCAGCGGCCGATTAATCGACCAAGTTAACGGACGAATTGCACCAGGAATCACTTCGGCTGCAATAGTTCGCGTCCAGAATGGCTGCAAATTAGTAATCGGGCGACTTTGCAAAATCCAAACTTTTTCCCCGTCCCAACTCCACTCAATATCCTGCGGGATTCCGTGAAAAAATGCTTCTATCGCTTGGGCTTGTTTCACCAATTCTGCTAAAATGGATTGAGCAATAAGTGAATTACTGTTAATTTCAGTTAATTTTTTTTCTAATAATTCAGGTGTACTAAAATTAATTTCTAAATGAACCGGAGTAGATTGTCCGCCGACAACCGCTTCTGCTCCTCCCGGTAAAGCTTCTATAATTACCTGGGAACCACCATCTAAAGGATTGCGACTGAACATAACTCCCGCAAATTCGCTGTCAATATAAGGCTGAATTAATACAGCCATTTGGGTATCGGGGAGTTGCCGTTGGCGGCGGTAAGCCACAGCTTCGGAAGTCCAATAAGACTGGCGGCAGCGATTAATTGCATCGAGCAATTCTGCTTCAGTGAAAACTGGGCCAATAGTTTGATATTGTCCGGCGGCAGAACTCGTATCGCCATCTTCTCCCGCAGCAGAAGAACGCACAATCATTCGATTTTGGATTTTGGATTTTAGAATTTGGATTACAGAATTACTGATTAACAGTAGAGCGGGATTTTCCTCATTCTTTCTTCCCTCTTCCTTCTTCCCTCTTCCTTCTTCCTTCTTCCTTCTTCCTTCTTCCTTCGATGACAATATCCAACCAGAGGGTACATTAAAACCGGCGCGTTTGAGTTGAGACAATTTAGCCGCTTTATCGCCGCAGATTGCAGCATCTAACGAGTCATCAAGAGAAAACAATTGCTCTGATTTAGATAAAGCCATATCATCACCCTGAGTGAAGTTAATTGCTGCTAACAACAAAGCTAATCCTGCTGCTGCTAAAAATTCTGGCATTGATTGTCGCCACACCCAAACCCAGATTGGCGTACACAGACACCCGCAACGGGAAGCAAAGAGTCTCGCCCGATCGCCCTCACCCCACCACCGCTGTGCCAAACCCCACACCAGCAGCCCCCAAATCCCCGATGATACAGCCACCGGCGGCGAAAATACCAAAAGACCCCAAACAGCGTTGGTCACGCCTCCACCTCGGGCGATCGCATATCTGCCCGCAACTAGAGGAATTAACAGGGCGATCGCGATCGCAGGTGCATCCGGGAAGCAAAATCGCCCCGCCAACACCGGCAAAATACCCCTGGCAATTTCCGCCAACACCGCCACAATTCCCGCTAATTTCCCCCCGTGAATGAAAGCTGCCGACACCCCCACATTCCCCGTGCCCAGCGCCCTCAAATCTCGGCGGGTAAAGACTCGCACCGCCCATCCCGTTAGCGGTAAAGCACCCAGGCTGAAACTAGCAGCCAACAGCAATGCTATTGTCCCCAACGGCATAAAATCAGCTCTCCTATTTTCAAGCTCTAAACATTATGACCGCAATTCTGCCACTTTTTCAGCCTTCAGATATATCAACCAACCGCCCTTAGCACTTAAAATAATGTAAAAGTAGAGTAGATAAGGATTTAGCCTAATGATAGATCTCAGCTTGACCACTCCCATGGCAGTTGTTGTTGCACCCATCAAGCGAGTAATGATTGAGCTGCTGATGCAGCAGCCAGTGCCGGAATCAAGTGTCAGCTTGACCACTCCAATATTAGTTCTTGTTGCTGGCTTTCTTGCCGCAGTTACGATCGGCTCGATCGCGTGGTACAACTCCAAGCGCCCACCCGGTTGGGAAGCCAAAGAACGCCCTGATTTTGTACCGAAAGTTGATAAAGACGATTTGATTGCTGATGTTTCTGAGTCAAATAAAAAATAGAATAAAGCTGTTTTAGCTCGGAAAAAGCTTTGAGAGGAATAGGAATTACCCTTGCAGATCGCTCCGGTAGGGTGCGCCTTGGCGCGCCTTACGCTATGTAGAAAGGCTTTGAGTGAATAGTTTTAATTGACCGCAAGCACTAATGTCAATAAAGGGAGCGCTCATCCCGCGATCGATCGCTTTCTTTACATTGATGCAATATATCATTAGATAGATTTAATCATAGAAATTTAGAAGTTGACTACAGCTTTGGAGTTCTCTTGAAATTAAGACTCTTTTGGGGGGTTGCGTTTGAGATATCTCACCACCTATTCGTAAATTTGACTGCTAAGGCGATCGCCCCGACGACCATTTCCACTTTGATGTCATAAGTTTATGGTTTCGAGGTATTGGCGATCGCTCTAAACCAAAGTGGCTGTTTGAGGCTGGGACTTTTTTTCTACACCTAATTGGCTCCGCTTCACAACCAACAGGGTAATATCATCAAATACTTTTTGAGTGCTGATATGTCGCCGTACATCGTCAATCACCGCTTGCTTGATTCCTTCAGCAGACAAATGCCAGTTTTGGCTAATGACTTCACACATCGCCTCCACGCCATATTGTTTTTTGTTAATGTCTTTTGCTTCGGGAATACCATCGGTATATAGCACTATACCATCTCCTACTTGTAGCTCAATTGAAATGTGACTGATGAACTGCGCTATGTCATCGTCAAGAGCAATCGGAAAACCTAAATTCATAGTGTCGATTCGCTCAACCTGTCCACCGTTTCGCACAATGATTGTTTCTTCATGCTGACCACTGATGCTGACCCATCCTTTTGAGTAATTTAAAATCGCTAGGGTGAGACTTTTCTCGGAGTTCATCCGCTGGACGTTTTTGTAGAGGGTGCGGTTGATTACATCTAGAAACAGCACCGGATCTAGTTCGCGGATTTCATTGAGGGTACGAACGGCTGTTTGCGCCATCAGCATCAAGATGCCACTTTCGAGTCCATGTCCTGTGACATCGCCGATGCCCAGAGTGACAACGCCATCGGTGTTTAAAACATCATAGTAGTCGCCGCCGACTTCATCGGCAGCCTCCATGTATGCGGCAATATCAAGCCCTTCAATTTCCAGTTCATCAGCATTGGGCAGAATCATTTGCTGCATTTGACGCACGATATCCAATTCCGCACCCATGCGGAGATTGTCTTCCTTAAGTCTCTTGTTGAGGGTAATGATTTCCTCATTGGCACTTGCCAGTTCCGCCGTGCGTTCTTTAACTTTATCTTCTAACGTTTCAAACGATTCCTTCAGTTGCCATGCCATGCTGTTGAAGGAATTTTCCAGTGTATCAATTTCCTTAATTTCAATAAAGTTAGTAATGTCTACTTGGTTGTCGAGCTTACCAGCAGCAATTTCTTTTGAGGCTTTAGTCAGTTTAAGAATGGGACGAGTCACTGAACTAGCAGTCAGAATTATAATCACCGTCGCTCCAGCAAACGTCAACAAGCACAGTAGAATTGTAGTATGTGTGTTGGCATTGATTCTAGCCATGAAGTCGTTTTCAGGAACAACGACCACTGCCAACCAATCAATTCCCCGGCCATCTTGAATGGGTAATACTTGAATATAGTGCCATGCTCCATTAATCTGAGCTTTCAACTGTTGGCTGCCGTTGATAGCCTTAAAGTTACCAAAACGCTCAAGTAAATGCTGAGCAGTCGCTTTCAGGGTAGCATTTGAACTTTTATCTGCCGGAATACGCTCGATTTTGCGATCGTTCTCCTGACCAATTACTTTAAACGGCTGCGGAATGGTTGAGCTAGCGACTAAATCGCCTGAGCGCTCAATGATGAAACTTTGGCCATTCGGGCTGATGTATAGCTTTTCAATAAATTGAGTGATTCGCACCAAGGTAATGTTCATACATAGAACACCCAAAAGCTTGCCGTTTGATTCGTAAATGGGCTTGACTGACGCAAGCTCCAGAGAGGTATTCTGGCGAGAGAAGGCTGGAAAAATGGGACTCCAAGAGGATTTACCAGCCTGCTTGGCGGCTTTATACCAGGGTCGTTCGCGGGGATCATATTTTGAACTTTTCAGGAATTTTTTTTGATTGCCCTCACCGTCTAGCTCGTATATTTCTCGATCGGGTGCGGTGGCGTTTGTCCTTATTTTGAGCTGAAAAGTTCCATTCTCCAAACGTTCAACTCCGACAAACTCACCCTGTTCATTTCCAAAGGAGGGGTAATTTGCCAACTCACTTTGCACCACTTGCCAGAAATAGCGCCTCAATCCGTCAAATTCGTCGAGCTTGAGATTGCCACTTTGGACACTTGCATAAGTGGTTTGTAATACATCATAGGGTTGGTTGAAATAGGTCAAGACCTGTTGTTCTATACGGCTACTAATCTCACTATTTAACTGTTTTGCTAAGTCATCGATCGCCTTCTGTGCATTACGAAAAGACAGCCATCCTACCAATCCCGTTGAAGCAAGGATAGGAATAATGAAGGGAATAATTAGAACCGTACGGAGGGGAAACTTGTTCAACCGCATTACTTTGGTGGGAGAAGCTTTCTCAGGTGATTGGGGAAGGGGCGGTTCAGAAAGTTGGGTTTTTTGAATATTGGTTAGCATGGGATAACTTTTCCTTCCTGGCTGAGTTTAAAAACAATAGGTTGGCGTGGCTCTAGCGAAGCTGCCACTAGGGGCTTTCGTAAGTCGGACGAGATAGCATCTTGCTCTCAACTACGGGATTTTAGATTGACTAAAAGACTTGATTTATAAGGACGGATAGATTTAATTATAGAAATTGAGGCGGTGACTACGGCTTTTGGAGTTCTTTTGAGATTCAGCCTCTTTTGTGGCACTGCGTTTGAGATATCCTACCACTTCCTCGTAAATTTGACTGCTAAGGCGATCGCCCCGACGACCATTTCCACTTTGATGCCATAAGTTTATGGTTTCGAGGTATTGGCGATCGCTCTAAACCAAAGTGGCTGTTTGAGGCTGGGACTTTTTTTCTACACCTAATTGGCTCCGCTTCACAACCAACAGGGTAATATCATCAAACACTTTTTGATGGCCGATATGTCGCCGCACATCGTCAATCACCGCTTGCTTAATTTCTTCAGCAGACAAATCCCAGTTTTTGCTGATGACTTCACACATCGCCTCAATGCCATATTGTTTTTTGTTAATGTCTTTGGCTTCAGGAATACCATCGGTATATAGCACGATACCATCTCCTAACTGTAGCTCTATTGAAATTTGACTGATGAACTCAGCAATGTCATCGTCAAGAGCAATCGGAAAACCTAAATCCATCGTGTCTATTCGCTCAACCTGTCCGCCAAGGCGCACAATGATTGTTTCTTCATGCTGACCGCTAATGCTGACCCGTCCTTCGGAATAATTTAAAATCGCTAGGGTGAGACTTTTCTCAGATTTCATGCGCTGCACGTTTTTATACAGGGTGCGGTTGAGCGCATCTAGGAACCGAACCGGATCAGTTTCGCGGATCTCATTGAGGGTACGAACGGCTGTTTGCGCCATCAGCATCAATATACCGCTTTCGAGTCCATGTCCAGTAACATCACCGATGCCCAGAGTAACAACACCATCACTGTTTAACACCTCATAGTAGTCGCCTCCGACTTCATCGGCAGCCTCCATGTATCCGGCAATATCGAGTCCTTCAATTTCCAGTTCATCAGCATTGGGCAGAATCATTTGCTGCATTTGACGCACGATATCCAATTCAGCACCCATGCGAAGATTGTCTTCCTTGAGTCTCTCGTTGAGGACAATGATTTCGTCGTTGGCAGTTGCCAGTTCTGCCGTGCGTTCTTTAACTTTATCTTCTAGTGTTTCAAACGATTCCTTCAGTTGCCCTGCCATGCTGTCGAAGGAACGTTCCAGTGTATCAATTTCTTGAATTTCCATAAAGTGAGTAGTGTCTACTCGCTTGTCGAGGTTACCAGCAGCAATTTGTTCAGCAGCTTTAGTGATTCGGATAATGGGAATGGTAATCGAGCGGGCAGTCAGGACACCGAGTACAATTGCCAAAGCTAGTGCTGCTAAACACAGTAAGATTGTGTTGCGAGTATTAAGGTTAATCTCCCCCATAAAATCGGACTCTGGAATCACTAGGACGACTACCCAGTTGAGTCCCAACTTATCTTGCCAAGGTGTGACAGACACAAACGTTTTTTCATTGTTAATTTTCATTGAAAGCATTTGGGGAGTGCTGATCTGACCAAAAGTGCCAAAGCGATCGCGCAACTGTTGAGCCGACTCGCGCAGCAGGGGTTCTTGGCTTTGAAATACATTCAGGCGTTGGGCTTTGCCATCAACTTCCCTGTAGGATTTCTCCTGGCTGGAACTGGCAATAATCATGCCATCCCGTTCCATGATAAAAATTTTGCCAGACGAACTGATGTGTAAATTACGTAGGAAATCACTGATTTGGGACAGAATGAAATCTGCTGTCAGTACACCCCTCAATCGCTTCGATGAGTCATACACCGGGTAGGTAGAAACAACGGAAATGATGTCAGGGCGATCCACCCATTGATGGATGGGATTCCAGGTTGGTTTACCCTTAGCTACCGTATTTTTGTACCATCCATCTTCCCTGGGATTCCAGGTTCCCCCCGTTGACAAAAGTTTTTTTAGATTGCCCCTTTCGTCAAGGGAATAGCGTTTGGTGTGCGTTACATCGGGTGCTTCTATCCTTTCTGTATATAAAGAACCATCGTCTCCTCGTTCAAGGGCGACACACTCTCCTTGCTGGCTACAGAACACAATATTACTGAGCTTTTCAGACAACTTCATTTCCCGCCAAAAAAATCGTCTGTTTGTATCGAAATCCTCTGGGTTTAGCATCCCCAGCTCGATCGCCTGTGCATTAATTCCATTCACTTGTTGGGGTGTTGCTAGGTAGTTACTTAACTGCTGACTGACGCGGCTACTCACCTGATTACTGAGTTGGTTTGCCAAGTCCTCAACGGATTTTTGCCCATTGCGGAAGGAGAGATAACCAACTAACCCAACAGCCGCTACAATTTGCAAAACGAAGGGAACGACGAGGGCTGTACGGAGACGCAATTTACGAGAAGTATTTTTCACAGATTTCATGGGGATATAGCAATCCTAAATGATTTGCAAAATTATACATGAGCAAGATGCTCACATTGCAAGGATTCTGGTCTCAATCAATTTTGCGACTGATTTAGGATTGCTATAGTGATTAGCTAAAAATAATTCACCCGTTCACCATGGGTTCCAGTTGTTGCAGTACGTTATTAGGAGTTTCTACCTGTTGCTTCACAACCAGCATGGGAAGATCATCACTGGCTTAGCGGGACACAAACTGCGTTTTAAGCCCAAACAAAGCCTACACTGGCTTTATAGGAAGCTGTAGAAATCCCTGTTTTCTTGTACCCAGCATATTTATGGGATTTGCTCTCAGCAGTTTACAGGCAATATGTACTGTATTATACAGATATTTGGGTCATATATGAAAAAGCTTTTCCTCGCAAGCGACACTAATCTGGCTGGAGAGATACGGGCAAAAATTTTGATATCGAAAGATTTAATAACACCCTGCTTCCCAGGATACCTCGCTATTGTAATAAAAACTCTGTCATTTTATAAAAAGCTGTCCCATCATATGGGGATATCTGGTATTTTATCTATCATTACAACGCTTCTTTACGCCTAAAAGTGTTTAGGATTTTTCCTGGCTATGCAGAACGACCCCAAAATTTAAGTTTAGTAACGAAACTTGCCTGGGAATTTTGAGATAATTTACTCAAGATATTCGAGTTTAGCACAGTTGGTAGCAGAAAGAGTTCACGACATTAAGAATCCAGCCAGTTTTATTTACAGCAAAATAGTTCATTTTCATCCATCTGTTTTATATTTCTCCAACATGATTAAATTTACCCTAAATACTCTCCCGAATTCGCACCAGAAATTACCTAAAATTTAAAAAATCTTAATCTGGAATTTATCAAAAATACAGAAATAGTGTAAGTCAGGTTGAGCAGAAAGCAGCTCTACAAGCATTTATCTAGTTTCAATAAATTATATTATTTATGTAGGGGCTAATTTCAGACAGCCCCTACACCATTTTTGGTTCCACTGGCTTATTTTTGCAGCGGATTGAGTTTCGTAACCGAGCTTTCCTTGGCATCTTCAGCGCTATCTTTCAGGAAACCAGAAGCATCCTTAAAGGCGGCGCCTACTCTCTCTAAAATATTGGCATCGGGATCGCTGCGATCGAATACGGGTTGAGCCTTAGCCGGCTGTCCGTCTGGCGATTCTAACAGAGTTTTATCTCCGCCGAGTTCGAGGTCGAACTTGTCAGTTTCCATCGGTGCAGAGCCCGGATAAAGCAGCTTTGAGGAATTAGATTCACCCGTAGTCGAGGCCAGGAGACGATCGCCTACGATCGACGACAAATCAGCACGATTCTTTTGTGCTTGAGCAGGCGATTGATTGACTTTAGGATCGGTGGATGTTTTATAATTCGTGTATCCATCACCGCCACCCTTGTGAGGGTTATTCATTCCTCCAGCTTGAACGGGAGGATTCTCAGGCCGAGCACCTCGAACATCGCCCGCATTGCAAGCAGTGCTGGTAAACAGCAGCACACCTGCCATCAATACAGTCAAAAATTGACCGATACGCAGTCTTTTAAAAAAAGCAGTTACAGTGTTCACAAAATTTTTCCAATTTTTTACTACTACTTGTCAAGAGTAAAAGTGAACTCCCCATGCCTGCCTCTCACGGCGGTGATATTTTGGTGCGGGTTGCTACCGACTTTTTTATAACTTTAGAGGGATTTCATCAACTGCGGAGATTTTTCCAAAGCCAAGCATAATAATGGTAGGGTGCGCCAGTTCCAATAGTTGCTGGAATTGAAGAGCTTTCTTGTTTTTGACCCACCCTACAAGCTCCTAATCTGGGAATTTTTCGACTTTCGCTTCAGCTTGCAAAGTCAGCACACCAGCTTCCACATTTAGCTGCTGAATTCGCAGGGATATTCCCTCAAGTTCAAAATTTCGCAAGTTTAAAACTTCACCAGCTTTGTCCGCCAAAGCTGCTGTTAACTCCGGCGAAAATTCCTTGTTTTCGGGATACTCGACATCTTGAAGAGAAATTGCCCAACCGCCCGCTGCAATCTGAGGTTGTGATGTAAAATAAATTTTTTCTGTGGAGGAAGTTTCCCGCACCAATACCTCAGCATTTAAAGCGATTTTTCCGGCTAGCAATTGGCACTCAATAGTTTTAACGTCTATTGTCCGCTGTTGTCCGTCAACAGTAACTTGTAAGTTTTTCAGTTTCCTGCTGATGTATTCGGAATTAAAAGCGCGGTTGATATCGCTTTCTGTTAAAACTGCGCGCGCCCCACCAAAGGCAGGCCCGTTCAGTTCAATTTTGCCAAACATAGCGGTGAGGGGATTGACAGCAATATCCTTGACGTGAATTTGCAATTCTTCCACGCGCAAATCTTGTTGCATTACCAATCCTTTGCCCTCAACGGCAACGGCCTCTACTTCTCCCTGGGCTAGCTGGCCAGGATCGGTGTTAACTGTGACAGACAAAGTTTCGGATTCGTCTAATTTGCTCGCAATAGCAATCTCTGCCACTTTGTCGATCGCCTGTTCCCCTAAACTTCTATTTTGTTGAAGCACGCTCAGAATTCCTAATAATATTGTTTAAAAATAGTAGTTAATACTTAATAAAGTTAGCGTCTTCCTCTCGGTAGGTTTCACGTCTGAAAAAAACTCAGCCAAAGACAGAGGGTTTCCAGAAAATTGCTAAAATTAATCAGGTACTCTTCGGCGCACTCTACATTGACAATCAAGCATCCAGGATACAAGCCCCCGGATTCATTCCTTCGGAGACTCAGGACCCCGAAATAAAAAACCTGTATCCGATAAAAAAGTCGCCGAATTTATCGGTGGGGTCAATGCTTCAATTATTTAATCTAAAATCTAAAATCTAAAATCTAAAATCGATTGACTCGGTGGCGAAGCGGTGAAAAATCAAAAACTCGGATTTTTGCCAAAAGTCTTTTCGAGAAGTTCGATCGCCCGCTACAATAAGTAAGAGCCGGCACCGCTTTTTGCAATGAATTCAGAATCAACTCTCGCTAGACTACAAGCTACACTTCCCGACGGAAAACTGCCTTCTAGCTACGGGGTATACTTCAAAAACACCCTAGTAGCCCTATGTCACGCCCTAGAAGACCACATTTTGCAAACCAGTGGCGGGGACAAAAGCGAACTCCAACCCTTAGTTTTGGTAACGTTTCAGCAGGGTAAATGGTATTTACAGGAAGCCGATCGCTACCTAGATATTGCTAATGCCTCTCGGCGCGTTGTCATCGGTGCAGTAGCCGACAGCGGTTTCGCTACCCACAAAACCGGGCAATTAGAAAATGTATCTTTAATAAATCTCGATGAGATCGACCCCTTAATCCAAGAATGGAATTTAATCATCCTCGCCCCGACATACAAAGCAATGGTGCTTTGCCGCGAACTTTCAGACCAGGAATACTTGCCAGAAGGCAAGCCGGAAGTAGATACAGAACGAAAGTTCTACGGTTTGTGGTCGTTTGACCAGTCTTTGGTGTCGGCTGCTGCAGAAATTTTTATAGAACAGACGCGACATTACAACTCCCCCCTGGCCGACAGTTTGCTGGAAATGTACCACGAAATCCTGGCTACCAAAGGCCCGCCCTTGGCAGACATTAGTGGCGTGGTATCGCGGATAGTCACTTACCTGCAAAGTTCTCAGCAGCAAATGGTAGCAATTAACCGCCAAACCCGCGAGTTGTGGGAATTGGAAGGTCAAGCTTTGCGCGTCAGCCGCAATTTGAACGCTAACAAACTTCAAGCTTTTCTGCGGATGGCCCAGCGCGTGGACGAACGCGATACCGCAAATCCTACAGCGTCTTTGCAGGTGGCGGCTTTGTCGGAAACTTTGGGTCAACTGCTGGATTTGCCGGCTTTGCAGTTGCGGAGGCTGCGGCTGGCTGGACTGCTATTTCGAGTCGGCTTAGTTTCGGCGCCGAATGAGGTGTTCGATCGCACTCCCGATGCTTTTGACCAAGCAACTTTCTCATTTTGGCGCGATCGCAGTTTCATCGGTTCCCAACTGCTGCAAGCAATGCCGGAGTTAGCACCTGTTGCCGAAATTGTCAAGTACAAACTTGAATATTGGGACGGCAGCGGCAGGCCAGAGGGTTTGCGAGCGGAAGCGATACCGATTGCTTCGCGGATTTTGGGGTTGGTCGCTTATTTTCAAGAACTGACTCAACCGCGTGGCGATCGTGCGGCTTTGAGTTTGAGCGAAGCTTTGGAAGAGTGCCGCGAACTGTGCGGCACTCGCTTCGATCCGGCTTTGGTGGAAACTCTGGGCAACGTCGTCAGGCTGGCAGAAATGGGTTTGATGGAGTTACCAACTCGCCCAAGCCAACTGCCTAACGTGTGGTTGGAGGAGGGCGATCGAACGACCTCGGCCGCTCCGGCATTATAAAATAACTCGACTGTTGACTGTTGACTGTTGACTGTTGACTGTTGACTGTTGACTGTTAACCAACAACTGACAACCAACAACTGACAACTGACTAATGACTAATGACCTCGAAGCCATACGCAAAGGCAAAATTTTGATGTTGGCCGGCGCTGATTTAGCCGGCAAAGACTTAGCCGGAGCCGATCTCGCCGGTGCTAACTTGTCTCAAGCCAACTTGAGTGGAGCTAATCTCGCCGGCGCTAACTTGCAGCGGGCCGTATTGCGAGCCAACCTCCGAGGCGCTGACTTGAGCGGCGCTGACTTGCGAGGCGCAGATTTTCGCAATGCCGATTTGCGGGGCGCTTCCTTCGCTAACGCTTTAGTCCGCGACGCAAGTTTTGGGGGTGCTTTTTTGACGGCGGCATCCATCGGCAATTTGGATTTGAGCGGTGTCGATTTGCGCGGTGCCGATTTGCGGGGCGCTGCTTTGGCTAGGGCAATTTTGCTTGGTGCCGATTTGAGCCATGCCAATTTGTCCGGCGCTGATTTGTCGGGAGCTGACTTGGAAGAAGCGATCCTGAATGGAGCCGTACTGCGGGGCGCTAACCTGACGGGGGCTAATTTGCTTTGCGCCAGGATCGAACAAACCCTTTGGGATGGAGCGTTGCTCGATCGCGCTTGTCTCGAAGGCACCCCCCTGAGCCTTTAAATTTCAACAATGTTGTTTTGAAGACAGACAAAAAAACAAGATCTGCTTATAGAGTGAATAAGCACAAGCGATTTTTACATTTCTTAATATAGGGTTATAATGGCGACTGTAGATGAGCAAACGAATAAATGGTAGCAGCTTTGTTTAGCGGTACATCCTTTCAAGGTCAAAGTGGCGATCGCCTTGTTAGTAAAGTAGCAGGAGCTGCGATCGCAGCCTTATTCAAGCGTTCTGAAAAGGCCGAGGCCAACATCCGAGTCGAACCAGTAGCCAAACTCTTGCAGGGAAGCATCGACGGTTTCGACTTTGTTGGCAAAGGTATGTTGATGTACAACGGCCTCCGCATAGAAGTGATGGAACTCTATCTGCAAGCAGTCTCAATTGATTTTGGGGCGATTTTTGCAGGTCAAGTGAAATTGCGGCAGCCTACCCAGGCAAATATGCGAGTAGTCTTAAGTCGATCGGATTTAACCACCTCATTCAATACACCTTTTGTAGTTGAAAAACTCCAGAAGCTGAAGTACCAAGAGCAATCTCTGCACTTTCAAAACACTGAAGTCAGCTTCGGAACCGACAAATCAATTCGGCTTCAGTCCGAAATTACCGTAGGCGATGCCAGCGAACCGGTCACAATAGATATTACAGCTCAGTTGCAAGTAGAAGACAGACGCAAAATCCAATTTGTCAGCGTTACTTACGGCGGTGACGAGCAAGCAGTAGACTTGGGCCAAGCTATAATTGCCCACGTAAATAACTTGCTAGACTTAGACAAATTTGCCTTAGAAGGCACTCAACTGCGAGTAGACCGCTGCCGAGTTCAGAACGACGAGCTGGTTTTCTACGGTTGGGCTGGTATCGAACAGTTCCCCAAAGGCAAGCGCTAAACCTCAGCAGGCTGAGGTTTGCCCAGCCATCTAGTTTGGAAAAAGAGCATTTTTCAGTTAGCAAACAACCCGCACCGGCGGGTTTTGCTTTAGATTTTAGATGGGAAGAAAAATCTCAGATCTAAAATCTCACATCTAAAGTCGATCGACGCAAAATCAGCACTGAGGTTGATTCGGTCGGGCAAATTATTTTGATAGATTTAAATAATAAATTAAACCACCCTCAAGAATAAAGATGCTCGGATTTTATTTATTTTGTATCTACGTCGCAGTCTTGTCCGTATTTGCCGGGTCGAACCACCGCCGGTCTGAGAAATGGTGGGTAGAAATTGTCACCGATTTGCCCCACTGTACCTACTATTTTGGCCCCTTCGACACCGACAAAGAAGCTTCCAGCAATACTCCCGGCTACATAGAAGACTTGGAAAGCGAGGGAGCCAAAAGGCTTAGCATCCGCATCAAACGCTGTCAGCCTTCGCATCTTACCATTTGCGAAGAAGAATTCTCAGAAACTGTAGCGATTTAAGGATGTTGAGTTTTGAGTTAACTCAAACCTCAACAATAATATAAACACACTCTTCTTCTACTCCTTACCTTGCCGACTTTGTATGTCTAGCAGTCACTTACAGCCACCCAGTCTAAAACTCTTCTCCACCGAAATGCTGATTTTAGACAGCACCAACTCTCAAAAATTACCTGCGTCAAATCAGCACTAAGGACGAGCCGATCAAGTTATTTGCCCGGATAAGTTGAGAAGAGTAAACACTGCTTAATTTGTTGCAGAGGTGAATTATGTTTGAAATTTATATGTTCGGTATGTTCCTGGCGGCGGTTTCGATACTGACTCAACCGATGGCCAGCGGTAGAGGTCGCGAGTGGTGGGTGGAAGTTGACACAGATTCGCCCAAGCACACCTATTACTTTGGTCCCTACGACACCAAGGATGAAGCTTCTAATAACACTAACGCCTACATCACAGACTTGGAAAAGAAAGGAGCTAAAAACATTAGCATCAACATCAAGCAAGGTCGCCAACCAAGTCAGCTAAAAGCTAGCGAAGAGTCTTGAGAAAGTGGAATGCTCAACTATGAATAGGTTGCTCAACCTAAATCTCCTCGGGCGCGGGTTCACCAATATCGATGAGTTCAGAGCCAGGATATTTGTAAACCCGCCTAAACCCAAGGGATGATTCGCTCCTCTTCCTAATTTTGTTTGGTACGAGCAATGCAAATTTTTTCAAAGTAGCGCTTGGTTTAAATTGCTCCGGGGATTAAAAGTGCGATTGGCTTTGATTTTTTCATAGCATTCGCGTTCTACAGTGCTAATTTCTTTCGGTGTCACGATCGCAATTTTTACTAACAAATCAGTCCGCTCGTCTTTCTTCGGTTTCGGCCATCCTTTGCCCCGCAACCGCAAAGACTGACCCGAACGAATCCCGGCTGGAAATTTCACAGTGATCATACCTTCAGGCGCCGGCACTTCAATGGAAGCTCCCAACACCGCTTCATCGGGAGTTATCGGCACTTCGCAGACCAAATTCTCTCCCTCAAACTGGAAGAAAGCGTGAGGCAAAACTTCTAATTTTAGGTACAAATCTCCCTGTTGCTTGCTGTACGGGTCAACTTGGCCTTTGCCTTTTACCCGAATTTTACTGCCAGTTTTCACTCCGGCTGGAATCGAAACTTCGCCCGTGGCGACTCGCTTAGAAGTTCCCCGAAATGCTTCCCCTAGAGTCAGGGAAATGGCGACCTCGGTGTCGAGAGAGCTTCCGGCGGTGCGGTTTTCGTACCCCGCGAAATCTTCAAATCCGCCAAACCCGGTGGGCCCGCCGCTGCTGGTGCGGTAGTTACTGTAATTCCACTTACCGTTGCGACCACCACTAGCGCCCGGGCTACCTGCGCGGCCGAGCAAGGCATTGATAAATTCGTCAAAACTGCCGTACTCGCTGAAGTCAACCCCGCCAAAGTCTACAGTCGTACCGCCCCCGCCTGGTGGCCATCCGCCTGGAGTTGTGGCAGCTTGCTTCCAGTATTGACCGTATTGGTCGTATTTTTTGCGTTTTTCAGGGTCAGAGAGCACTTCGTAAGCTTCGTTTACTTCTTTAAAACGAGCTTCGGCTTCTTTGTTGCCGGGGTTCATGTCCGGGTGATATTTGCGGGCTAGTTTGCGGAAAGTTTTTTTAATTTCGTCAGAACTGGCACTTTTGTTGAGTCCCAAAATAGCGTAATAGTCTTTAAAATCTGTTGCAGCCATTAACCAATCCCCTCTTTATTAGTTGTTATTTGTTAGTTGTTAGTTGTTAGAAAGAATAAATCCCAAATTAGCCGCAGGATGGCGCATTAGTATAATGTCAGGAGCCGAAGTGCCTGCGGCATCTCATTCAAATTATAGGTTATCAAAGGTTTGGACTCGATCGAGTTCGGTTGTTGCTTGGCGTTCGATCGCAATTTCCGCACTCCGCTGCTGTTTAAGATTTTATAGCATTCGGCTCTCTCGTGCACAAGGGAGCCGGAGCAGCCGCCTCTAGAAATGCTTTTGGCATTCGACAGCAAAAACAATGCTTTCATCAATTAAGAACGTCCTTACCATCTGGGCCGTTGCTATACCTGTGACCTTTGAGACGGTGAAACTCCTGCGGCGCCAACTTTTGGGGAGTTATGAGGTTTAGGGCTTTCGGGAGGCGGCAGCCCGATTGAGGTGAGGCGGGGAAAGCTGCTGCTGTTGCGGGCGCGAGCCCAGGATGGTTGACTGGCGCGGACGATCGAGCTTTTTTTGGTCTTTTTTTCCGGGGCGCGTTGCGATGGCTACGCCCCGGCTTACGCCTACGAACTTCTCGATATGAGTTGATCACCCAATCCCAATCTTAGCAGGTTTTCATCAGCAAGTTCGGTCAAATCTGGTGTCTGAATTGTGACTATATAATACCCTAAATTGCGCCGTTCTTCCACAAAATTTCTAGATATTTTTTATTCACCCCAGACCCGTGCTATAAAATTTTATTTTTACAACCTCTGAAGAGATTTAAATCCAAGTAATATAACATAATTTCTCCCCTGTCTGTTAGCTAAATCACACACTTTTATAAAACATTAAGATAGGATAGTAGAGCGATAAGCTTTTAACTGTACCAGGGTCATAACATTATGAATTATTTGCTAAGTTGGCCTTGCGGCTGCTGCGACGATTGGAAAGATAGTTCCGAGAGTTCGGTTGTACTCAGAAACGGGCAGCGCATTTGTCAGTCGTGCTACCAGCGCAAATACAAGAATCAGAAGCTATTCGCCAGACGCAGGCGATCGGACATATCTATATCACGGCAGACAGTAACAGAGACTGTCGCTTATTGATAATGCGCGAGCCTTTAAACAAAGCCAACTATTTCGACAACCTCGCATCAGCGGTGAAAATTAATAATCAACAAAAAAAAGAATGAATTTCGTCATCAGTCATCAGTCATCGGTCATTGGTGATCTGTCACTAATTTACTTATTTATCATCAGTCACTTGCTGAGAGGTAACAGATTTTAACTTAAAAAACTAATGACTGACGACTAATGACTAATGACTAATAACTAAATGATAGTTCCATCAGGAATCGTGGCATTTTTCAGAACTACGATAATGCCGCTGCGGATGTAAAAACCTTGGTTTTCGCGGTTGGCTTCTTCCACTCCGTCTTTATTAATTATTTGAACATTGCGGCCGATGCGGGCATTTTTATCCACAATCGCGCGCCGAATTGTAGTATCTGCACCGATACCCAGGGCGACGCCGCCGCTGTCCAAACTCGAATGCCGTTCGGCGTCGGGTTCGTAGAAGTCAGAACCCATTACCAGGGTGTCTTGAATCGTACATCCAGCTTCAATCCGCGATCGAACTCCCAACACAGAATGGTCAATCCGGCACTGTTTCAGAATGCAGCCTTCAGCAATAATCGATTCCGTCACGTGAGTATCTAAAAGCTTAGTCGGCGGCAAGAAACGCGGGCGAGTATAAATCGGCGCATTTTCATCGTAGAAACTGAAAGGTGGCTTAGGCTGTTTTGTCAGAGCCAAGTTAGCATCGTAAAAAGCCTCAATGGTTCCGATATCTTCCCAGTAATCGTCAAACAAATAAGCTTGAACGTTGTGGTCTTTTGCATTATTCGGAATAATCTCTTTACCAAAATCTGTTTGGTTGGGAGATTCCTTCAGGAGTTTAATCAGAACTTCTTTTTTGAAGACATAAATCCCCATCGAAGCAATGTAAGGACTTTCCTGAGCCTGCTGCGGTGTCAGTCCCAGTTTAGTAGTATCCACCTGCATTTGTTTGAGCGCATCGCCTTTTGGCTTTTCGCTGAATGAAATAATGCGACCGTTGTCGTCGATTTTCGTCAAACCAAAATCCGAGGCCCGCTTCTCGTCCATTGGCAAAACCGAGAGGGTGATATCGGCGTTGGTTTCGCGGTGTCTCTGCACAAACTTCTGGTAGTCCATGCGGTAGAGGTGATCGCCCGAAAGAATCAAGTATTCGTCAACGTCCCACTCTTCTAGCAGCCAGAGATATTGGCGAACTGCGTCGGCTGTCCCTTGAAACCAGTTGGGGTTTTCCTGAGTTTGCTGGGCAGCAAGCACCTCGGCAAATCCCTCGGTGAAGCCGGAAAACTGGTAGGTGCGAGCGATGTGACGGTTGAGGGATGCCGAGTTGAATTGCGTGAGGACGTAGATTTTGACTATTTCCGAGTTGATGCAGTTGCTGACAGGAATATCGATGAGGCGATATTTGCCTGCGAGGGGAACTGCGGGTTTGGCTCGCAGTTTGGTTAGGGGGTAAAGGCGGGTGCCTACACCGCCACCGAGGATGATGGCTAAAACTTTTTTCAAGGAACTTTCTCCCTAGGGTCGATTAACTCTCCAAGTACAGTGTCGGATGGTGAGGGCTTCTTGACAAGGGGGGGGAGCAAGGAAGTTTTGAGTTTTGAGTTATGAGTTGAGTCGCTTACCCACAAACCGGGTTGTTTAATCCAAATACTTCTTCGCACCCTCAATCAATACTTCGGACAGTTTTTAAGCAGCGAGAGTACCATAGGATAGGACTGACGGAAGGTTAGGGTGATTTAAAATTAAATTCCGGTCTAAATCTAACTTATCAATAAAGGTGTAAAGTATATGCCTATTGAATTCACGGCGTTTATAAGAGGTCATGGAAAACACGAATGGCTTGGGAGATGAATGACGATTATAAGCTTCATATTTGGCTAAATTTAAAGCAATTAGACTGGCGTTAAAATGAAAATCAAGGCATTGACCACTACGAGATTGACAATTGGATAAGCCCGTAAATTGTTTGGCATCACGAAAAATAAACTCAATCTGAAAACGAGCCTGATAATACTCAAGTATTTGCTCACCCGTCAGCTCGATATCAGTGCTGAATAATAAAATATTTTTGATTTTACCATTGGGTTGGAGTTCTGAAAGACAAGCTAAACGTATTTTGCATTTTAAAGAAACACTCCATACTACTAATGAGTAAAGCTTAACTCCCGGTTGAAATTCTTTGATGAAGGTTAAGTTTTTTAACTTATTACATTCTACTTTTCCATCGTATTTACGAGGTGCACATATTTTATTTTTTTCACCTGTATAGAGGTACTTTAAGTTGGCATCTGAGCGTAATTTACTAATCAAATTTAAATTTGAATTTCGTACAGCATCCCAGAACTTAGCGCGGCAATAATAACCATCAGCTACCAAATAGCGTACAGATTCTGGCAATAAAGAACGGGTTTTTTTTAAATGTTGAGCATAGTCGTCAACTCTTGTTATCTCAGGCGTTGAGCATAGTCGTGCTTTTTTTTTAGTTGGTTTTTTTGATTTTCTTTTCCTTTGAGCAGTGAGGGGATTTTTGGGTAGTTCTGTGGGAGGACGCCAGGGTGTTTGTTGTACACTCACACTATAAGACAAATGAGTTTCGACTTCGACCACAGAAATTACAGAAATTTCTAATCCCTCTTCTGGTCTGCCAGCTACACCATTATAAAAGCTAGCTTTCCCTTCAGTTTTTTTGCCACTCTTGTCAATAAATGAACAATCGATTACAGCAATAATAGTTTGCTCAGAATCCAAGGCTTTATTGATAAAGTATTGATTAAATTCTGCGAAATCAAAGTTTTTCAAAAAATGCCGACGATAAGTTTTTTCACTCAACGAACTGTAACGGCTCAGATTGGTAAAGTTTACCTTGCCATAAACAAGCAATATGGTGGAAAACAAGGTCACCATAAACTTTTTTTGGGATTGACTAATCCCTGACATTTGTTGTAAAATTGATTCTAGAATATTCATCAGGCATTTTTTTAAGTTCGTCTATTTTTTGAGCTTAATCTAAAAAGTGCCTTTTTTTGGGAGTTTCGGTTAAAATTCCAGGAATTTTTTGTCTCTGTTCGGGGAGCGTCCCTGTTCCAAAACTGTCCGAAGTATTGCTCAATAAGAGTTAAAAAAAACCGGTTTAGAAGAGTTGGAGTGTGTCCGGGGCTGGAGTTATGGCTTTTGAGTTGTGAGTTAAAATACCCCTCAATCAATAATTGATTTTAAAAAAAATTGGGATGTGTGAGTTAAAACACCCCTGAATAAATAAGGGCAGTTTAACAAAAGAATAAGGTTCGGGGTTTGGGCTGTTAATTACAAGTTTTTTGGGTAAATTCCCCGTTTTGGCAATTTCTCGATCGAGGCTCATGGCGGTATTGTTCTTTTTCAAGGCAGGTTGATGATCGCACCGCCACGCCCGCTGACACTCTGTATGGGCCCTTCTTCGCACTCTGGTTCTGCTGGAATTTGATCCGGTTCTTTTGGCTGGCGCTCCTGTTATCTGAGTTGGTCCGACTCCACACCAGTCAGAAAGCACCGCCCGCCGGGACGATAAATTTTTAGGTAGAGTCAGTTTTCCATCTTAGATTGAGTGCAAATTTGTGTAATTTTTTACAATTTGTCGATCGACAAAATGGGATAAAGTGTCTATTCTCTACCAAAAGTTAGATCCCCTAGAAACCTCTGCTACTGTAGCCTAAGCCGTAAAAGCTAGAAAAAGTGTATGCAAATTCAAACGCCGGACTGGGTTAAAAACGCAGTATTCTACCAAATATTCCCCGATCGCTTCGCCAAAAGCAAACAGCCCCGCAAACGCATGCTGCAAAACTTCATGTGGGAAGAATGGCACGCAATCCCCACCCTGCAAGGCTACAAAGGTGGCGACTTGTGGGGCGTGATGGAACAGCTAGACTACTTGCAAGACTTAGGCATTAACGCAATTTACTTCACCCCCATATTTCAGTCGGCCAGCAATCACCGCTACCACACCCACGACTACTATCAAGTCGATCCGATGTTGGGTGGCAATCCAGCTTTTAAAGAGCTTCTAGACGCAGCTCACGATCGCAATATCAAAATCGTCCTAGACGGCGTATTCAACCACGCCAGCCGCGGCTTTTTCTTCTTCCACGACATCCTCGAAAACGGCCCCGGTTCTCCTTGGCTCGATTGGTTTAAAATTGAAGGCTGGCCGTTATCTGCCTACGACGGCAATTTTCCTGCTAATTATGCCGGTTGGGATGGGAATCGAGCCCTTCCTGTATTCAATCACGAGAATCCAGAAGTGCGAGAATACATCATGGAAATCGCCGAATATTGGATTAAATTCGGCGTCGATGGCTGGCGCCTGGACGTTCCTTTTGAAATTAAAACCCCGGGATTTTGGCAGGAATTTCGAGACCGAGTTAAAGCAGTTAATCCCGAAGCTTACATTGTGGGCGAAGTTTGGGAAGATGCGACAGAATGGCTCGACGGCACTCAATTTGACGGGGTAATGAATTATCTTTTTGCTGCACCGACTATTGCTTTTGCAGCGGGCGACAGGGTTGATTTAACTCAAATTGAAGGCCGTGCTTACCATCCCTATCCGCCGCTTTTTGCTAAAGAGTACGGCGACAAAATTCAGCAGGTTTTGGAAATGTACCCGTGGCCGATACAGCTAACTCAACTTAATTTGTTGGCCAGTCACGATACTGCGAGGTTGTTAACAATTGCAGGAGGCGATAAAGCTAGCGTCGAACTCGCAACTTTGCTGCTGTTAACTTTTCCCGGAGCTCCTAGCATTTACTACGGCGATGAAGTTGGTTTGCCCGGTGCTCTCGATCCCGATTCTCGCCGCAGTTTTCCCTTACAAGCTCGCTGGGAACTTGATGTTTTAGATTATCACAAGCAGTTGATAGCTTTGCGGCACAAATATGCGGCCCTCCGCACTGGATCGTACCAAGTTCTGTTTGCTGAGGGAACGGTTTACGTTTTTGCCCGAATTTTGGGGGATGAGGAAATAGTTGTTGCTGTCAATGTCGCGACAGAAGAAGCTAATATTAGCTTTGAGCCAGCTAATCTGAAATCTCCTCACGATAAATTGCTGTTTGGTAAAGGCGAGTTTGTTTGGAAAGGTGACGGGGAAACTCGCCTTTTAGAATTGATGCTGCCGGGGCGCTCAGGATTGATTTTAGGTTCGGATAATTAGTTCAGCAATTACGCAAGTGTCACGATCCAATCGACTTGTAGGGTGCGTCAGACCGAGTTATGGACGGATGAGCGATGGTTTGGACTCTGACGCATCTTACTCATTGTGACACTTGCGTAAGTTCTCTAGTTTAAAATGTAAGGTGCGCCCATAAGCACCCTACTAAATTTAGAGATACCACAAGTTTGATTATGCTGCAACCAATGCTGGTATTAGCACCGCATCAATGATATGAATGACGCCATTGTCGGCAAGAATATCTGGAGTGATAACTTTAGCATCATTGACTTTAATGCCGTCAGAAGTATCAATTCCTACCACAGAACCTTCCACTGTTTCAGCAGAACTTAACTCAAGCAAGTTCTCAGTTAGTACCTCGCCAAACAGAATGTGATAAGTCAGAATTTTCTTGAGCTTGGGTATGTCTTCCAGCCAAGAGGCAATAGTGTTCGTAGGAATTTTGGCAAATGCCTCATCAGTTGGTGCTAAGACGGTGTAGGGGCCCGGACTTTGCAATAAATCTAACAAACCAGCCGCTTTAATAACAGTCACGAGGGTTTTGAAAGAACCGGCATTTGTGGCAGTCTCAACAATATCAGCCATGATGTTTTTCAGGAGTGCAAATAGCAGAAAATGAATCAGAGGCGACAATCATTTTAGCAATTTACAAATAGCAGAAAATGAATCGGAGGGATGATGATTATTTTAGTCATTATAAGTTAACTCGGTTGCCGACCCTGATGCCTCGGCCCGATCGACCTTTTTGGCTTATACTTGGGTCCCCTCCTCTCCCTTGCGGAAAAACTGCTTTAAAATCTCTCCGGGATCTCTGTCCCAGGTGTCGATATGTTCGTAAATTAAGCCGTCTTTATCCAGTTTATAAGTAGAGTAGCCGTTAAAAAAAATCCGAGCTTTCCAGGGAAGCCGCAGTGTCCCGCGAACAGTCCAATTTGCCACAATAGTATCAGGGGCTGTCTGACCTACGTCGTGGAGGTCGAAGTAAATCTCGTTAAAGAATAGCTGCCCGTGAAATCGCAGAGTCCAAAAGATAATGCGATAGTTGATTTTTCCTTTAAATTTGTTAACAGGGTCTTGAAAATAAACATCTTTTGTGTAGATGTCGTAGGAGATGTCTTTCTCAAAAAGCGTCGGGAGATCCGCTTTCAGGGTATCTACTGCTTGTTCTACCTGCATTTGATATTCGCTCGCGCTCAAACTACCACCTTGTGACAGTATTAATTTATAACTTTAAATGAATAATCTCGATCGGCAGCGGGAGGAGAAAAAAATTGATACTTCATCCAGCTCTAATCTTACCTCTAATTATATTGTCCCCCTCGGCCTTTCTGCTGACCCGGACTTGCGACATCGAAACCTTGGCACAGATTTGACAGAACACCCCCACTCCTCTGACATTCTCGCAGAAATCAACAGCGGCAAGCTGTTGATGGTAGATAGCCGTCGCCGGAACGGCCTAATTCTGATTAAACGCTTCCACGCGGAGTTTGCCGGGCCTGGGGCTGCCGTTGGGGGCGCTTTTGAGGTTGACTCTCAGCAGGCTATTCCCGTGGGCGATTTTTGTTTGGTTTGCCCTCACTCTCCCGAAGAAATACAGAAAGCTTTTGGAATTCGGCGGCAGTGGGTGCGGTTAATGGAACAGTTAACGGCAAAGCCGGCAGCTTTGGAACGCGCACAAATGGTTTTAACTCAGTTTGAACAATATTTGGATTCGGAAACGGTGGCACAAATTTCCGATGAAGCTTTGGCACTTTTAGTAGGCGTATTTCCTCAAACCATTCGCGCGGCACGGCAAGGAAACGATCGAGGATGAAAATATTTTATCTATTTCCCAATTCTAGCCTGTGGCTGCAAACTATCAAATCAGATGCCAAATTAAGGACACCCTAACTCTTCTATCATCCGCTGACAATGCTGTGTTATACTAACCGACAAAGCATCCATATCGAGCGGAGTATTCCCTACAGGAAGCTTGGTGGCAAAAGTGCGACCGAGGTGCAATCTATCCCATACAGAACGTTTTTGCCCTGCTCGCCCACTTCCAGGGTCATGTATCCCGAATCCCGATATTTCTCTATTCCAAACAGGGCTGAAGTGACGGATCAACACTGCTTCTCCCCATGAAACTAAATCAATTTCCATCGGCGCGACTTTGAACGCAAAATCCTCAATTTTTAGATTGTCTACAGCTTCAATAGATTTTCTATGCTCTGACAAGCGTCCGTAAAGAGTGTTGCCAATAGTTGTACGCCCCGTCCGACGACCGCCCGGAGCTGCTTTACCTACATAAATTGGCAGACAGCACTTACTCAAGTTTGCCTGTTTAATAAGGTTATACATTGAGAAGTCGCCCTGGTAGTACAGCAAATATGCTCCGCAATATTGGATCAAATCCTCCCTGACACGATCGAGTTCCTGGAGATTATAACAATTTTGCCTGCCACAGAAAGCGATTAAGTTTTCTTGTAAATCTGGCGGGACTCTAAATACTTCGAGCATAGAGTAAATTCTCAAATCTAAAATCTCAAATTCATTGACTACACTCTCGCTGTTCTAACTGTCTCCAGTCGCGATCTAATCCTAGAGGCAATAACTTCTGCCAAACCGACTGGTACAGCATTCCCCAACTGCTTCATAGTTTCTGTCCAACTGTGAGGAAAGAAGTATTCGTCAGGGAAAGTTTGCAGTCTAGCAGCTTCGCGAAGCGTAAAGTAACGCACCTGTCCCGTGGGATCAACTAACATATTTTCTCCTCCAGGGACCCCGTGAACTCCTGCTTTTAAAGTTTTAGCTGGTTCATCTAACAAGCTGCCTGTATGGCCTGGATACTTTCTGGCTCCTGGTATAAAAATGTGATTTAGTACGCTGTTTTGGCTTTCTTTATTGCCTTCTTGTGGTAAGTCCGAAATGGCATCCCGCACAGTGCGCCAAGGCTGTTTTTGAGGTGGAAACAGATTGAACTGAAGATTGAAGATGCGCGAGGAAAGCTTGCTAGGTATGTCTGGACGATCGCTGTTAGAGATTTGATTGCGCTCCCAATAATTGCCAGTCACCCATTGCTCCCAATGCAAGGCTTCCTGAGAACAAGTTGGTTCAGGAAAAGACCACTCTAATCCTAAATCCGAGCGAAAACCTACAATAAAAACCCTTTCGCGCTTTTGGGGAATGCCGTAGTCTGCCGCGTTGAGTAAGCGAAACACTACACGGTATGATAGTCCCTCACCGCGACCGGCGGTATGATGCTGTTCTAACCGGGACAGGTGATGGAGCCAATCCTCATCCAGTCTTTGTACCACTTCTGGATAAGTGAGTTGTAGGACAATATACTCAAAATATTTAGTGAAGGAGGAACGTAATAAACCTTTAACATTTTCGATAACAAATGCCTTGGGTTTGAGTTCTCGCACGGCGCGAAAAAAGTGCGGAAACATATTTCGCTCGTCTTCACTTCCGCAGTGTTTTCCTCCTACAGAAAAAGGCTGACACGGCGGCCCTCCAGTTAGGAGGTCTACCCCACCTTTGACTTCTAGGGATGTAAAATCGAATTTAGCGATATCTGTCTCAAAAACAGACCAGTTGGCGAGCACTTTTACACCCCGCCGCTGATTTTCGCGAATTGTCTCGCAGGCGTTTTTGTCCAGATCGATAACTGCTTTGTGACAAAAGCCTGCTTTTGATACGCCTATTGCTAAGCCTCCTGCTCCGCTAAATAGTTCTACAGAGTTCATTATTAGCATTGTATTGAGCAACGGTGGATATTAATTTTAATCGAAAATCGCTCCAATTCGATCGACTGTCCGCTGATTTTCCTCCGGGCTACCCACCGTAATTCGCAAACCTCCGCCAGTATGCCTAATTAAAGTACCTCCCTCTTTTAGCTGCTGCATGATTTGTTTGTGTTCAGTTTCGGCTAAATTACGATCGCCGGCTTTCACCTGCAGGTAAACGAAGTTAGCCGCACTCGGCCAAACTTGCAATTTTTGATGCTGAGTTAGCGCTGCAATTAATTTGGCTCTTTCTGATAGAGTTTCGGGAATGGTTGCTAGCAATAACTGCCGCTGCGCTAGAGCTAACTCGGCTGCAGTTTGCGAGAAACTGGGAAGGTTGTAGGGGAGGCGGATTTTTTCTAAGGTGGCTGTGAGTTCGGGATGGGCGATCGCATATCCGACTCTCATAGAGGCTAGTCGAAACGCTTTGGAAAATGTGCGTAAAATTATCCAATTCGGGTGATAGTGCAATTGGTCTGCTAAAGTATTTTGGCTGAATTCAAAATAGGCTTCGTCAATTACTACTAATATCTCTTCGGGTAAAGTTGACAACCATTCTATTTCATCGGTTGTCAAAGCATTGGCTGTGGGGGAATTGGGATGAACGACGAAAACGGCGCGCACGGGGGGATTTTGATTTTGGAAGATCGCCCTTTTAGCAGCCTCGATATCGATTTCAAAATTCTCCTCTTTCCGCTGAACACTCACAACGGGAATTCCGAGGGTTTGGGCGATTATTCCATACATCGAAAAGGTGGGATTCGCAACAAAAATAGAGCCGCCACCGCCCAAACAAGTAGCTATTAAGATGGATCGAATTAGTTCGTCGGAACCGTTGCCCACAGAAATATTGTCGGCTGTAATGGAGGTTTTTGGTAGTGTACCGCCCCCACTCCCCTGGTTAAGCGGGGGGACATTTAGGGATTCATTGACGTATTCGGCGATCGCCTCTTTGAGCGCTGCGTGGCCTCCGTCGGGATAACGATTTGTCTCAATTAATTGCTGGTAAGTCCAAGCTAGCTTTTTTTTTAATTCTTCTGGCAAGTCGTAGGGGCATTCATTGGTATCGAGGCGATCGAGTACACTTTCCGAGTGCGCTGATTCTCCTGACGCGCCCCCCGGATGGGGAGTGTATGCGGTAAGTTCGGCTAAGTCTTTTCGGATAAAGGGAAGCATGGTATGATTTTAAACTTTTGATTTAGATTGTCACCTTAGAAAGCAAGGCTGAAGGCAAAAGTCAAGAAAAATTACGAAGGCAAAAATTTTCATTTTTTACCTCCCTGCTGAAATTTCTGCCTAATGCCGACTTACGAATGCTGTATCAAAGGCGTCTAAACTTAGGATATAGCCTTTTCTATCTCGAAAGCAACAGAAGAGAGGGAAGTAAGTTTCTGTCGCTCGATTGATGTGTCGGTTGTCGCCAATTGATTATTCTTATAAAGTAACTCCTGATATTTGGAAACCGAGTATGAAAGTCAAGCCTTCCGATATATCTAAAAATACCGCCGCTACCCTCATAGCTTTGAGTTTGGCTGTTCTCCCTTCAGCTATGCCTGCCTCAGCTCAAACGGAGTCAGCTCCGGCACAGAATAATACTGATTCTAATGGAGTTGTTCTAGACAGAACTCCATTTCAAGAAAGCAGACGCGACAACAATCATTGGGGTGCTTTGGGTTTGTTGGGCATCCTCGGTTTGGCGAATCTGTTTCGCAAGGATGAACCCAAACGCTACCGCGATCCGATGGGCGAATAATTTTTTAAACGGCTATTCTCTTCGAGGGCTGCGCTAACGCACAAGCCAAAAACCAAATCAACCCTCATGGATTCAGAAACCGGTTTTTTTACCGAAAGACTGGATTATTGCCTTTAATCCGAGCAAAAAATCCGGTTTCTTTGGTATTGATAGCCATTTTTGCCACACACAAAGTTTATTCAATCGCGCCACAAAGCAATCCCGCCCAATAAGCCGCTCACATTTGGTACTATTTTAACCTGTGGCGGTAACTCAAAAACTATCTTTTTAGTATTGCCACCACCGATGTAAATGCGATCGCAGTTAAAGAGATTTTGCACAGAGGTGAGCGCTTTTTCCAGACGGCGATTCCATCTTTTGGAACCGACTGTATCTAATGCCGATCGCCCTAATTGCTGTTCGTAACTTTCCCCTTTACGAAAAGGGTGATGTCCTAACTCTAGATTTGGCACCAAGACACCATCGACAAATAAGGCAGAACCGAAACCGGTGCCAAGGGTAATTACTAATTCTACCCCCGTCCCAGCAATTGCTCCCAATCCTTGAATATCGGCATCGTTAGCCACTCGCACAGGTTTCCCCAAGCGATCTTTGAGGGTAGTTTCTAGGTCAAAATCTATCCAAGACGGATCTAAATTCACTGCAGTTTTGATGACACCTAGACGCACAACGCCGGGAAAACCGACAGATACTCGGTCAAATTCCCCTTGTCCGCTGGCTAAAGAGGCGATCGCCTCTAGTACGGGTTCGGGTTTCGGGGGTTGAGGCGTTTCTACACGGCTGCGTTCCGTTTGGGGTTCGCCTTCATTGTCCAAAACCATAACTTTGATGCCACTTCCGCCAATGTCAACGGCTAAGGTGCGAGTTGATCGATCTTGTTCAGTCATTTGATTGTTAAGACTTGCAAGTTGGTCAAATTTTAATTTTTGAATGGGCAAAACTTTTGAATCGCTTCCCACATTTCCGCTAGGACATTTCCCAAAGAATGATCGTCTTCTAATTCGATTAATTGCACCCAGGGACGGTTAGCGGCAAAATCTCTGCTAGCTTGAATCGGTATTATTGTATCATGGTTGCCGTGAAGAATTAACGTAGGCACTGAACGCATTAATTTTTCTTCAGGGTATTGAGCCATATCTGCCACAAACTGATAATTCAGCGGCAGATAACCTTGTTCGCCGTAGTGGTAAACGGGCAAATATTTCTCAGACTGCCATTTTTCTAACTGTTGTTGTCCCAACAGTGGTAGCCAGTGGGAGATAAAGTCAAAAGCCGGTGCTAACAAAACTATTTGCTTTACTGACAATTGTCGCTGGGCCAACCAAGCTGCTGTCAGTCCCCCAAAACTAGACCCAATTATAGTGACTCCCCCTATATCTCTTACATTTTCTGTTGGAGATTGGGAGGATTCGCTTGACAAAAAGTCTGTTTCTATTTGATTTAATTGGCGGGTGAGAGTGATCCCCGAAAAATCGTTTTGATTGAGATCGGGAGTTTTTAGGTCAATTCCTAGGTAAGAAAAGCGATCTCGGAAATATTTAGCCTTCGCTGAATCGGGACTTGAAGCAAATCCATGTAAATAAATGTAACTCGAATCGTTTTGTAGATTCATCCAGAAAATTTTATGAGACTTCCCAACTAATTATTTTAACTTAATATGAGTCATCAACTAAACTAAAAAACTTAAGACACTAACTCAAAGAAAGTATATACTGATATTTGGCAGAGATTAAGGAGTCGCATGGATTTAAATTATATGCTTTTAGACAATAGTCCGGCCAGCTTTTAAGCAGCCAGAGTACCATCAGACAAGACTGAAGGAAGGTTAGGGTGATTTAAAATAAAATCCGGGTCTAAATCTAACTTGCCAACAAAGGTACAAAGTAGGTTTTTATTGAATTCCAGACGTTTATAAGAGGTCATTGAAAACACAAACGACTTGGCCGATTAATGACAACTATAAAGTTGATTTTTGGCTACATTTAAAGCAATAAGACTGGCATTAAAATGAAAATCAAGCCGTACCCAATGACGAGCTTAACAATCAGACAATTCCGTAAATTGCTTGGTCTCACGAAAAATAGATTCAATCTGGAAATGAGCCTAATAATATTATTCACAAATTTGCTCAGGGAGTAAATGAATATTAATGCTAAATAATAAAGCATTTTTGATTTTACTATTGGCTTGAACCTCAGAGATACAAGCGAAACTAATTGGGCAATTCAAACAAAAACGACCCACCTCCAATGTATATAATGAAACTCCCGATTTTATCTCTTTAACAAAATTCAGACGACTCAAATCATGGCAGTCAACCTTACCATCATATTTACGAGGGGTTCCCAGTTTCTTTTGTTCACCGGTATAGAGATAGCGTAAGTTAGCATCAACTCGCTCGCTTTCCAATAAAGTCTAAATTCCACTCCCGCACAGCATCCCAGAATTTAGAGCGGTAGTAATAGCCATCAGCCACCAAATAACGTACAGAACTTGGGAAGAAATAACGAGTATTCTTCAAATGTTGTGCATAGTCCTCGACTCTTGTAATGCCAGGTTTTGAGCTTTGAGACTCCGGTTTTTTGCGAGATTTTTTTGAACCAGCTATTATTCGATTTTGGGGCATTTTTTTCACGGGCTTTATTTGAGGGCGTGATGGAGTTTGTTGTATGCTTAAGCTATAAGATAAACGACTCTCAATTTCGACAATAGAAATCACAGAAATTTCCAACCCCTGTTCCGATTTACCCGCTACACCATTATAAAAGTAAGCCTTACCGTCAGTTTTTTTTTCCAGTTTTCCTTAAAAAAGAACAATCAATAACAGCAATGACCGTGTGTTCAGGATTTAAGGCTTTTTTGAAGATATATTGATTAAC
Source organism: Microcoleus sp. AT3-A2 (assembly GCF_036705685.1). Lineage (NCBI taxonomy): Bacteria > Bacillati > Cyanobacteriota > Cyanophyceae > Oscillatoriales > Microcoleaceae > Microcoleus > Microcoleus sp. AT3-A2. The sequence continues at coordinate 52,246 of NZ_JAUBVF010000004.1, read as the reverse complement.
TTTTGGAAAGTTAAAGCTTTTGAGAAAGTGACGCCGGTAGGTTTTTCGCTCAAATAACTATAACGACTGAGATTCGTGAAGTTTATCTTGCCTTCTTACTAGCAAAATGGTTAAGAATAAAGTGATTAAAAACTTCTTTTGGGGTTAACTAATCCCGGCTATTTTTTGTAAAATGGAGCGCATAATATTCATAATGTAATCTGTTAACCTTGTGTGTTTTTATAGCTTATTTTTATAGCTTAAATTAAAAGAGAGCCTTTTTTTCTGTTTGTTTTGGTTTCAGATTGCACTCATTTTTTTCACTTCTCTGCTGTATTTCGTAAGCGAAGCTTGCCGAAGGCATCGCAGCCCTAATTTTAAAACTGTCCGGAGTATTGTCAACACTTGATGTCATTATTTTATATATTTTTTATTTTCATTAGGTTTTTAATTGTATTTTTAGCATACTAGGTGATGAAAAAAAATCTACTTTTTTTCAAGTAATAGGATGGCTATGTGCGATCGCACATAGCCTACAAATCAAAACTCTCTTCACCAATACTTCCCAGTTCCCCGCTACCCAGAAACTCTTCTTCCTCTACTTCCTCACTCCCAGACTCGAAACTTTCCACCACAAACGGCAAACCAGCCGCCATCAAACCCCGTTGAATCAGTTCCGGCGTTTCCTCAAACAAAACAAATAGCGGATGAACAGCCTCCGCTTCATCGCTGTAAATATGTCTGTAGCGCTGCGGCATCACCCATTCGTAACCTTTATCCAGCCAAACTTGAGACTGCCGCCAGCGGCCAAGCAACTCAGAAAACTCTTCGCCCGGACGATGAATGAAAATCAAAATTTCCACTCCAATTTTAACTTTCCATTCAGGATCACACATCAAAATCGCCAAATCGCAGGGCAAACAAACTGCCTGCCCGGGCGATATGCTAGTGCCGCTGCTTCCCGCATAAGAAACCCCGTCCCGCAAGCGGGCAATTGGCAAAGGAATTGTGATTAAACTCTCATGAGCGCGGCGGATACTCGGAATCATTTCCATGTAAACCCGATATTTTTTCAGCAGGGCGATCGCGGCAGAAGATTCGCTGTACTCTGCTAGTAAAGTCTCGTAATGTGATTGTTTAACAGACATTTTCAAACCAAAGAATAAGTAATTACTAATTTGCTAATTGCTAATTGATCGCTTCTCGTTACTAGGAAGACCCCATTGGTGGCAACTTAAGCTCAAGTTCCCCCCTTCGGAGAACTTGAGCTTGCCTCCAGGCCTTGCTGTGTAACGCGAACAGCGATTGAAGCATTGATGGCTATGGGCTACCAATGTCGGGAGAATGCTTACAGCCTTTTTATTTACAAGGTTTGAGCCATGTGCAGCCTCAAGATTAAGCCCGATACGATGCCTCTTTGTTATTTTATGCCGCTCGCCTGAACTTCATCTGAGCCAAAAAGGTAATCAGGTCTGTAAGGTGTGACTCTGGGAGCAACATCAGACCTGAGAGTGTCAATTCCCCAAGCTCAAGATCGCCATCCGGCAATCTTATAACTCATAAGATTGATCATAAGTCAACATAAAACCTAAATCTTTACAAAAATCGACTAATTTTAAAGACTTGCTAAAGCAATGAGGGGTTGTACCCCCCATAAGTTAGAGTCAGATATTATAGATGCACCCTGATGGCTTTCCCGTTCCACAAGAGCGGGATTTTTATTATGGGAAAGCCGGAGGGTTAAGTTTCACAATACCTACTACAGTTGACACTCTCCGTCTATCAAGTCCGGAGATTCTTAATTCAGCGACTGACCTTTAGGCACCATATCCCTTGCAGGCAATTCTCAAACCTTTCAACCGTGAAAAAACACCAATTGACGAGTCTGACTTACAGCAACCCCAGAGGGTCTATCTCCAAAAGCGTACTAGGATACGACCTAGAGTTCGGGCGTGCCCCGCCCTACTGGATTGATTGAACCGAATTAGGGATTTTCTGGTATTGAGAATTCGTTGACTCTCTAGCTGTGTTTTACAAGGTTTTCGCTACCCTTCTTTGTGCTTTTAAAGAGCTTTCAGGTTCGAGGGTGCCGACTAAAAGTCGCTTCACAACCGCCCACCTTGGGGATTTCAACCATCTCTACTTTAATCCAAAGCCGTGCTAGAAGCACGGGGTTTTAGACCCATTTTTTCGATAAAATGACGTGGGGATGCCAAGATTAAAGATATAGCAGAGCTAAAGCTCAAACTAGGGCGCCGATCGATCAAACCTCACCCCTAACTCTGCGAAATAACCCAAAGGCGGTAGCATAGTTTGGGAAACGGCATCAACTGAAGATGAACTTAGCGCCAGCAACAGTCCTGCAACAGGGCAAATACAAAATTAACGCGACTTTAGGGATAGGAGGGTTCGGCATCACTTACCGAGCTATCCACACCCATTTAAACCAAACCGTCGTACTCAAAACCCTCAACGAAAGTCTGCGCCAACACCCAGAATCTGACCAATTTCAGCAGCAGTTTATTGCCGAAGCCCAACGCCTGTCGCGGTGTCAGCATTCCAACATAGTCAGGGTAATTGACTTTTTTGAAGAAGCCGGACAGTCTTTTATTGCAATGGACTACATTCCGGGCCAAACTCTCGCCCAAATAGTCGAAACCGATCAGCCGCTGCCAGAAGCCCAGGCCCTGCACTATATTCGGCAAATAGCCTCAGCCGTAAGTACAGTTCACCACAGCGGATTGCTGCACGGAGATATCAAGCCAGAAAATATTATCCGGCGAGCCGATTCTCACGTAGTAATGTTAATAGATTTCGGAATTGCCCGTGGCTTTACCGCCGGCACCAAACAAACCCACACTAACTTGCTCTCCCCCGGGTACGCGCCGATCGAACAATACCTCTATGACGGTAAATGTACACCGGCCACTGACATCTACGCGATCGCAGCCACCCTCTACTACTTACTCTCCGGCGTGGCGCCCGTAGCAGCACCCCTGCGCGATCGCATTCCCTTGACTGAGTTACGGCAATTTCAGCCCAACCTCAGCCCAGGAATCGAGCGAGCCATCCTTCAGGGACTCGAAATCGACCCCCACAACCGCCCTCAAACAGTGGAAAATTGGCTCACCATGCTGCAAGAAACAGAGCGAGTATCAGTAAAAAGAAAAGGCAAGCAAACTCTAAGATTGCCCGCACCTCCCCCGCCACAGTTGACTTTTGTGGCGTTTGTGGTAACGGCTGTAATTGCAGGCTGGATGGGTTTTGACCTAGCATCGCACTACAACAGCACGACTCTCAGTAATCGACCCAAAAGTGAGTCCTTCCCATCTCTGGAAGATTTGCTCAAATCCCGCGATTTGTCAGGGCCAATGTTCGGGCAGCCGTCTGTCGAAAGCAGCCCTCTCTACCCGATCGAACTCAACAAGCGTCCTAAACCCCCCTTAGACAGCAGCAACATTCCCGAACAGATAGAGCCCTCAGAAACTAGCGCCGAACCTTCTGAGTCCCCAAACCAGGAAACTCCCGCCCCATATCCCGAAGCCGAACCGGAGCCCTCCCCGACGCCCGAACCCGCAGAGGAGCCTTCTGAGTCCCCCATTCCAGAGCCTCAAACCGAAATCGAGCCAGATCCCCAACCAGAAGCCGCACCAGTACCAGAAGTTGCGCCCCTGCCTGCAGAACCGCCCGCCGCACCCGCCCCGCCTGCCCCTGAGAGTGCTAGCGCAGAAACCCTGCCGTCGTCGGAATCCCCGTCGCCAGTAATAGCGTCGCCGATCGAGCGATCGCCTGAGCCTGCGATACCAAGTCCCAGTGGCAGCAATTCAGATAGTTCGATCGCACCTGATTCACCACCCCCTGTGGCATATCCCACGATGCCTTTTCCCGAACCTGCGACAAATTAGTAGGGTTTTTGTTGGTTAAAAGTGCGGACAAATACTTGGTTTTATAAGTCAGCAAATATCCGCTCAGTAGTTGAGATAATAAGACCATACCTAGCCAACGACTATCTTCCAAAAACTTCCGTCGAATCTGAAAATCCCAACAGTCGCCGTCTGAGTTTATCGAATATTTCCTATTCCCTCTGCAATCCAAATGCCCGCAAAAAAATGCAGGACTGTTTTCTATTTTGATTTAAATTATGTTAGAATATGTGCGCGGCGCTGAGGTGGTGTGATGTCGCGTATTAATACTGCCAAGCTGCAAATATTTTGGTACAAAACAACCCCAACCTCGAATTTGAGCCAGTGTAAGCGAGGCTTTTGGGCTAAGCGGTGGCGCGTTAGTCTGTTCTAACTCTCAACAATCCCATCCCCGACACTCGGGGTGGGAGTGTCAATTCCCCCAAACTTCCTTCCTTTGGGAGCAAGCATCATCGGGGACAAGCAAGTTATAATTTGTTGCGGAAGCGCACAGAGATTTTTTATGAGTAAACCCCCAGTTCATGCTTTTTTTGTAGGCAGAGCACTTGCCGAAGCCCTGTACGAGCAATTAGAAAGCGCGGCAACCAACGCTTTCTCTGAAATCGGCAAATTTGACGCAGAACAAAGAGAACGCCTGCGGCAGTTCACAGATCGAGTTGTGGAACGGGCAAATCGAGCTTCGGATGAGGCGATGCAGACCAGAACTGGCACTGCAAGCACCACCACCATTCAAGACATCCATCCCGCCGATTTGCAAGCGACTATTGATGATCTGCGCGCCGAAGTGGCTCTGGTGCGATCGGAATTGCAGCGTTACCGCAGCAGTTTGCCCTAGCGATCGATTCGACCACAACTATTATTTACTACGTGAGCGCATTGCTTTGCGCTCCTGCGCTCCTACTTCCAATCAAAGCAACAACATAAAATAAGCAATTTGGGAACCCAAGTGTCTGCTCTCCTTGATGACTCTGTTAATCGCCAGCGCTCCCCCAAGCACACTGGCGAAGCCGATGAGCAAAAAACTGCTAGTAAATCCTACAAAAGTAAAGCTTATCGCTGGAATCGCGAAAAATACTCCCGGAAGCGGCGCTTCTTCGACATTTGGGCCTTTGTTTTGCTCTGGCTGGCTTCCCTGTGGCTCGACAGCAAAAATTGGAGCTACTGGGGAGGCGTGACTGAAGAAAAGAAAGTTGCCAGACGCCGCTTTCAAGCTATCTGGGTTCGAGAAACACTCTTGGATTTGGGGCCAACTTTCATTAAAGTGGGGCAGTTATTTTCTACCCGCGCCGATTTGTTCCCGGCAGAGTTTGTCGAGGAACTTTCTAAGCTGCAAGATAAAGTGCCTGCTTTCAGCTACCAGCAGTTAGAGGTAATTGTTGAGCAAGATTTGGGCAAGACAGTTCAAGAACTCTACCGCAGCTTTGACCCGGTACCCCTGGCCGCTGCAAGTCTGGGTCAGGTACACAAAGCTCAACTGCATTCGGGCCCAGAAGTGGTCGTCAAGGTGCAGCGGCCGGGACTGCGGAAGCTGTTCGAGATCGATTTGCAAATTCTTAAGGGAATTGCCCGTTACTTTCAAAACCATCCTAAGTGGGGCCGCGGCCGCGATTGGATGGGGATTTATGAGGAATGCTGTCGCATTCTGTGGCTGGAAATTGACTATCTCCATGAAGGCCGCAATGCTGATACTTTTCGCCGCAATTTTAGCAACTGTGACTGGGTGCGGGTGCCGAGGGTTTATTGGCGGTATGCGGCTCCGCGAGTGCTGACTTTGGAATACCTGCCGGGGATAAAAATCAGCCACTACGAAGCTTTGGAAGCGGCCGGTATTGATCGTAAATTAATCGCTCAGTTGGGCGCAAAAGCTTATTTGCGACAGTTGCTCAACGACGGCTTTTTCCACGCTGACCCACACCCCGGCAACATCGCTGTTAGTGCTGACGGTTGTCTGATTTTCTACGATTTTGGCATGATGGGGCAAATCCAGTCGAACGTCCGCGAAGGACTGATGGAGACTCTCTACGGCATTGCTTCCAAGGATGGACAGCGGATTATGGATTCTCTGATCAATTTGGGAGCTTTGGTGCCTACGGGTGATATGAGTCCGGTGCGCCGCAGCATCCAGTATATGCTGGATAACTTCATGGACAAGCCTTTTGAAAATCAGTCGGTGAGCGCGATTACCGACGACCTTTACGATATTGCCTACAACCAACCTTTTCGCTTCCCAGCTACTTTTACTTTTGTAATGCGAGCTTTTTCTACCATCGAAGGGGTGGGCCGAGGTTTAGATCCCGAGTTCAACTTTATGGAGGTGGCACAACCTTTTGCCATGCAGCTTATGACTAATGGAAATGGCCATGATACAAGTAGCAGCATTTTTAACGAAATCGGCCGTCAGGCGGCTCAGGTGAGTTCGAGTGCTTTGGGTTTGCCCCGCCGGATTGAGGAGACTATTGATAAACTCGAACAGGGAGATTTGCGGATTCGCGTCCGTTCTGCCGAAACAGAGCGCTTGCTTCGTCGCATGAGCAGCGCTCAAATGGGCACGAATTATGCTTTGCTGATGAGTGCTTTTACTTTGTCGGCGACAATTTTGTTTGTCAGCAATCAAGTCTGGCCGGCTGTCGCTGTTGCCGTGCTGGCGGCGGGTGCAGGGTTTGCTATGCTGCGTTTGTTCAAGCGGATCGATCGTTTAGACAGAATGTCATAATTGTGCAATTTAGGACTGGAAATTTCAGGTTTGAGATTTCTCGCCAGCCAAAATTTGACATCGAATGTTAAGTTTTGGCTGGCTGACCACAGATTGCTGAAATTTACAACACTTACACGCTTTGAGGCTAAAAACCCCTTTGCTGCCTAGATTTTTCGCCAGCCACACCTCTAATTTTGGGTATAAATCCAGTTTTTTTTGCAGGTGCTGCTTAATTTACAGGATTTACGGAAATTTTAAGATGGGATTACCATCATACGATCTACAATATGAGGTCAAGGTAGTGCAATTTTTCCAAAACTCGCGATCGCCGGGTGCAGAAATTTCAACTCCCGTTCGGGGTTTAGGTTTTGGGAGAAAGCATCGCACCCAATTAAATCAAGCTTTCAAGTTCGATGAGTCCAATCACCCAATCTATGAAACGCTCTTTCGCAGGTAAGACAGACACAGGGTTAGTTCGTTCCGTAAATCAGGATGCGTACTACATAGACTCTGACGGGCGATTTTTCATAGTGGCCGATGGAATGGGAGGACACGCCGGAGGTCAAGAAGCCAGCCGGATAGCGACTCAGGCGATTCAATCTTATTTGCTCGAACATTGGGAAGGGCCTGAGGATTCTCCGCTGTTGTTGGAAAAGGCTTTTTTAATTGCCAATCAAGCAATTTTGACGGATCAGCTCGACCACCCCGAACGTGCTGATATGGGCACTACGGCGGTGGTTCTAATGTTTAGGGATGAGGACCGACCCTGGTGCGCTAATATCGGTGACTCTCGCTTGTATCGGCTACACGGCTCTCGCTTGGAGCAGATTACTGAAGACCAGACTTGGGTGGCTCAGGCTGTGAAAAGAAAGGCCCTAACTCCTGACCAGGCTCGCAGTCATCCTTGGCGTCACGTTTTGTCCCAGTGTTTGGGCCGCGATGATTTGCGGGAAATAGATATTTTGCCGGTGGACGTGCAGCCTGGGGATCGCTTGCTACTCTGCAGCGATGGCTTGACTGAAGAACTTTCCGATCCTTTGATTGCTTCGCCTCTGAAGTCGATTCGCGCTTGCGAGGGCGCTGCAAATGCTTTAATTCAAGCAGCTAAGGATAAAGGTGGACGCGATAATATTACTGTGGTGATCGTGACGCTCGACCTCAAATAAATCGGGCAACCCCCCGGAAAATCTAAAATCTAAAATCTAAAATCTAAAATTGAATGACCCGCGTTATCGGTTTGATCAGCGGCACGTCGGTGGATGGCATTGATGCTGCTTTGGTGGATGTGGTCGGTTCCCAAACAGACTTGAAAGTGCAATTGGTAGCCGGCAAGACTTTCTCTTATCCTGCTAATTTGCGATCGCAAATTCTCTCGGTTTGCAGTGGATCAGCTTTGTCAATGGCTGAACTAGCCCAATTAGATGATGCCATCGCCCAAGAATTTGCCACGGCGGCCTTGACAATTCAAGCAGAATATGATAATGCCGAATTAATCGGCTCTCACGGTCAAACTGTCTACCACCGACCTGCTGGGAAATCCCAGAAAGACAGCGCCGGTGGGTTAATGGGGTACAGCTTGCAACTCGGGCGGGGCGCGCTAATTGCGGAATTGACAGGAATTACTACTGTGAGTAACTTTCGATCGGCAGACATTGCTGCCGGGGGTCAAGGAGCACCCTTAGTGTCAATAGTTGATGCCTGCCTGCTGGCGGAACCCAACATCAGCCTCTGCATCCAAAATCTGGGGGGAATTGGCAATGTTACCTATCTGCCGGCCAGAGGAAAAGGGGGAAACAATGACGAGTCTGAGATTTTCAGTCTTGGGGATGGCATATCAGGCTGGGATACTGGCCCGGCGAATTCCCTGTTAGATTTGGCAGTACAACACTTCTCAGGCGGCACTAAGACGATCGACGAAGGTGGAGCTTGGGCAGCATCGGGAACTCCCTGTCAAGCTTTAGTCGAGGATTGGCTCGCATCAGATTTCTTCCGCCAAGCACCGCCGAAATCAACGGGGCGAGAGCTATTTGGTGTAGACTATTTTGACAGGTGTTTGGTCGAGGCCCAAGGTTACAACCTCAGTCCTGCTGACGTGCTGGCTACTCTGACAGAACTGACTGTTGCCTCGATCGTTCACAGTTACCAAACTTTTTTACCGGCTATGCCCGATCGAGTTTTACTATGCGGGGGCGGCAGCCACAATCTCTACTTAAAACGCCGATTACAATCTCAATTGCATCCAGTGCAAGTGTTGACTACTTCTGAGGCAGGCTTGAATGTAGATTTTAAAGAGGCGATCGCTTTCGCGGTTTTAGCCGCATGGCGGGTTCGGGGCATTCCCGGCAATCTACCTCAAGTTACTGGTGCCCGGGCACCGGTACTTTTAGGGGAAATTAACTCTTGTTGGCACAGTTGGGCGTGATAGCATAGAGTCTGAGGGACAACGGCTGTGCGTTGTTGCACCAGCATTGTAGCCAGCAGCAAAAGCATAGGAACAGCACTGTGGCTCACACGTTTTTAATGGAATCTGGCCAATGGACGCTCGAAGGAAGCTGGATTGAGCGCAATGGCGTGCCAATTACGGTTAAAGGCAAAACTTTAGTGAGCTGGAACCGAACAGATTGGTTCAGTATGGTGACAAAGCTTGTATTTCCTGGAGGCGATCGCGAAGAGATTATTTTGCAGTACCGAGGACACCTCAACAGCGATGAACGGCAGTATACTTTTGTACTCCAACACAGCGAACTCGCCCGCGTCGAGGGCGAAGGTTGGATTGCTCCGCAGTCGATCGTCCAGCGTTATTGGGTATTGGGAGACGAACGCCAGCGGCGGACGGGTTTTGATACCCTGCACCGGGTTGATGACAACCGCTACTACCAATCTAGTGGCATCATGTCTGGTCATTACTTGACGAGTACAATGGAAGCAACTCTCGAACGTCAGGGGGAATAACTCTTTCTAGAGTCCACAGTTGCGAGTTCTAGGGATTAAGGTGAAAAGTGAAGGTTTTGCTAGTCGGAGGTCGCGCTCAGATGTCCGACTAGCGCCATTGCTGTCAAACCTCATCCGCTGCAACTAAAGACAAATATATTAAATTGTTAAAAATTTTAATGGGTTAAAAAATTAACACTTATTATTAAGAGTTATCCAATTTTCGAGTCGAGGCGCGATAAATTATCTTGACCCTGTCCGGTGGTGTCGATAGACAAACTGCTTACCTCGACTTCCACATTCAGTGAAATCCACAAAGGAATTGTCAAATTTTCCTCACGTCTGTACAGATGCCTTCTACCTTCTGCCTTCGAGTGACGCCCCATCACCCCCAACTCCTTTCCGCCTGAGGGAAGAGAGTAAGAGACGGAGGTCGCCGACTGCGACTCTTTGCTACTCAACACCTGGGTTAGGTTCTAAACCCCAATGGTGTTTCAGAAAATGGCGGTACATCGTTTCCCGCAGCATCATTTGCTCGTAAAGCTTGACCAAAAACTCCTGAGCTTGTTCGCGGCTCATGTCACTTACCTGTGTTTTGAAGGAACACAGGCTAAATTGCTGTTCCAAAGACAATTCTGCTGGTTGGCTCATGACTTTGACTCCTCTGTAAGTAAAGGTGACTTAAAAGTGAACACCTGGATTAACCAGATTTGTAAGTTGTTTCAGCGATCGACAGTTGGTTTCGGGATGCCCGATGGCCCATCTGGCTTTAGTCTATATTACAAAAGGTAACAATTATTTGACAAAATTACCATCTGTCCTAGGAAATAACTTACTTAGCGATAGAGATGGCGAGATGTCTGCAAAAGTTCCTTCCGCAGGCACATACAAGTGTATCTACTTGTCAAGAGAAAAAAGGCTCAGTACGAACCAAAAGAATTGAAGCCCTTTATACCAAATCCGGCGGAGATTCTCTCCGCGAAGGGGAGATGGGGAGAGGGGGAGAGGGGGAGATGAGGAGATGAGGAGAGTGGAAGATGAGGAGAGTGGAAGATGAGGAGAGCGGAAGATGGGGAGAGTGGAAGATGGGGAGAGTGGGAGAATTTCTATTTCTCTGTTCTCCCTTCTTCCTTCTTCCTTCTTCCTTCTTCCTTCTTCCTTCTCCCTTCTTCCTTCTAACTAATTCGAGGACTCGCCCCCCTGCGGTGGAGTGGCGATTCCGGGTCTGATATTGGGAGCAGCGGGTGCAGGCGAAACAGGAGGAATGCCCTGATTTGCCCCAGAGTTGCTAGGCTGCCCAGGAGCCGGGAGAGGGGATTGAAACTGATTCGGATTGAACTGCTGCTGCCCAGGAGCGGGGAGAGGGGATTGAAACTGATTGGGGTTGAACTGTTGCTGCCCCGGAGGCACAGGAGACGGCAGAGGTTGACCGGAATTGCCGATCGCAGGTGCCGCAGGAATGCCAGAATTGGGAACCGAGGGATTGGGCAATGGGGAGGAAGCCGAACTAGGAAGAGTTGCCAGAGCAACTCTATCGCCCCCTACCTCTCTCAATTTGTCTAAAACCTCCACAACTTTGGCATATCTCGCATTTTGAGGAGCGTACAGCACCATCAACCCCGTAGGATTTTGGCTTTGGAAACTCTTTAAAACTCGATCGAGCTGTTGGTAATTAACAGGCAATTGATCGATATAAGTTTGCCCGAAATCGTCAATGCTGACAATCAGCATCTCTCGCATCTGCGTTTGTCCAGTCTTCGCTTTAGGCAAATCGACATTAATTGCTTGCTGGCGAGTCAGTTGCAAAGCCGCCAGGAGAAAAAACGTCAGAATGCAAAAGATCACGTCAATTAAAGGCACCAGTTCAATCCGAGCCTCTTCAGCAGGAGTATCTAGATTAATCTTCATCAGTTCTCAGGAGTTTTAATTATTAGAAGGGGAATCTTCAGCCGGATCGGAACCTTTCAATTTCGGCTCCCGATTCCGTTCTCCCGATTCTTGAGAATTGAGAGAACGCCTGTTCAAACCATCTGCACCAAAAGAAGAATTGCTGTATTCTGCACCGGGTGCTCGACCCTTAGCATTAGCGGCAGGCCAGTATTGCCTGTAAAGCAATTCCAGTTCATTTCCAGCTTTGCGAAATATTTTTGCCTGGTTGAACAAAAAAGCTTGAAATATGCGATAAAACACCAAGGTAAAAATTGCTACTACCATCCCAGTAGCAGTAGTAATCAGCGATTCGCCAATGCCCGATGTCACGCCACTCGTGGCCGCCGTGCCAATGTCGCCCAGACGGATGGAACTGAGCGAGTTAATCAAGCCCAAAACTGTTCCCAGCAAGCCCAGCAAAGGCGCGAGAGCGATCGTAGCTTCTAAGATTTTGTCGCCGCGGCGCATCGAAGCCAACTCTTCATCGGCGGAGGCTTCGAGAGCGAGTCGAAATAAATCTGGTTCGGGATTGTAGAGCCGCAGGGGTGCAGAAAGAAATCGCCCGATCGGCTGTCGGTTAGCTTGTCTGGCCATCTCGTTAGCCACCCCCCAATCGCTGCGAGCCGCTTCAAGAATGCGGTTAACTATCTGCTTTTCTTTGCTCAGGAGGCTCGCCCAAAACCACAAGCGCTCGATAATTGTACTCAAAGATAAAATCGATAACACCAACAGGGGCCACATGGCGGGGCCACCTTTTTCAAACAGTTCTTGAATATTCACAATATTTTTGCTCCTGCAGTACCCACTAACTTTTGCTTCTGTTCTACTTTTTTTAACAAATCTAAGGCCATTTAATTTTAGCTATTAATGTACTCAGGACTTACGCACTCGCGACTAAAGAAAGCCGGTTTTGCGAAGGGGGCGTCCGGGTGCAACGAAGTATTTTCGTTGAGGAAACCCGGTTCCTGGGTAAGTCTTGGTAATGTTTTCTAGTGCTTACGGGTGATGGGCGGCGACTTCCTCACAATTCCTCTAAGTCTTGACACATATCTTGGAGTGACTGGTGTTGAAGGCGGCGGGAAGAGCGGCGATATTTTTTAGTTTGCAGCTTCGGTTCGTAATGCTGCGTACCATCCGACTTGGTTTGCTGTTTCAAACTCGCCTCGGCACTGCTGGAGTTTTGCTCTTGTTGCTGGCGGACGATCGCCTCTTCGAGAAACTGCAAGTAATAATCGTAGCGCTCCCAACCGCCGCGCACGACACAGTTAGGCTCATCTCGGTGCGAACAGTCGCTAAACTGGCAGCTACCCAAAGCCAGCCTCTGGCGGGCTTCTGGGAAATATTCAGCTAACTCGGACGGATCGCATTCGAGAGCCGGCTGATTAAAGCCCGGAGTATCGGCCAAAAGTCCGCCACCGGGGAGTTCAAATAGTTCTACGTGGCGAGTCGTGTGGCGCCCGCGGCCGAGTTTGCCGGAAACAGCGTTCACTCGCAGATTCAGGGCCGGGATCAGTTGGTTGATCAAGCTGGACTTGCCAACCCCTGAAGGGCCACAAATTACCGTTATTTTCCCTTGCAAGTGCTGCAGAAGGAAGTTCGGCAACGGGCCATGTACGGACTTTAACGGATCTAAGTTATCGACCGACTTTAGAAGTAGGGAATTCTCCTCAAAAGTCACGCTAGATCCCTCTATTTTCTCCGCTAAGTCATGGGAAGCTGGTTCTTGGGCAGAAACTTCTTTTTGAGTTTCTTTCGTGGCTTCCTGGACTACTTCGCCGCTGCGGACGCTAATAAACATTGGTTCGTAGCCCCAGCCTGAAAGCCGATCGCGCCACTGTTCCAACTCCTGGGGCGTGACCAAATCGCATTTGTTCAGGCATAAACTCACCTCTAAACCTGTTGATTCTGCCTTGACTAAAAACCGAGTTAATGATGCGGGATCTAAGTCGGGTTCAGCAAGGGCAAAAACGAGGAGAATGCGATCGGCATTAGCTACAGGCGGGCGGTTGAGTTCTGTTTGGCGCGGGAAGACTTCAGAAATTGCACCCCGGCGGTCAGTCCAGTCCGGTTCGTCTACCACCACGCGATCGCCCACCATCACCTGTTGGCCAATTTTTTTCAGTCGAGTGCGACGAGTGCACAGGAGAATCGGAGAATCAGCGAGGGGAGCATTTTGCCCGTCAATGGAGACTTCGGGATCTAACCTCACTTGGTAGAAGTTAGCCTGAACAGCAATTACAGTACCCACGATCGAGGGTGAATTGAGGCTCATCCTGCTTCCTTGTCTTCTGGGCGCTGCACTTTCATTGAAAAAAAGCCCGACTCCGGCTGATCGGCGACAAATTGCGTTTCCAGAATCTGGTACCCTTCCATTTTGAGACTATCGGGCACTTGTTCGATCGGCTCCCCAGCATCCAGCCACACTTCCAACACAGCACCCGGTGCCATTTGCTCCAAGCGCAGTTTAGTGCGGACAAAATTCAGAGGACAGGGTGTACCCCGCAGATCGATTTTGGCATCTGGGGATTTGGGACTTTCAATTTTCGATGTTGAATTCATAATGCTTTTTGCAATCTCCAATCCTGAAAGCCTTAGTTTTTTAAACAAGTTGCCTGGACACTGGAGAATCTAAAATTTTGTGTCCAATTGGACACAGACTATTATTCTTTCTGAAAAAAGTGAGCGCAATTGCGTTCACTTTTTTCAGCGCTGCTGAAACCGAATGCCCAGCAACAGGCCCACCTGCCATTTTTGTGAGCAATTGCACACAATTTTTTGACAGATACTAAAACAAATTGCCGGGGAATCCTCAAACAGGAAATTTTGACACCAATTGGTGTCAAAAATTGCTTATTTCTGAAACAAATTGCCCAGAAACCCTTCTATACCGCCTTTACCGGTACGATCGCCCTTCAGCTTAGCAAGCTGCATCAGCAATTCCCGTTCCTCAGCCGTCACCTTAGTCGGAATGTCAATAGACACCGTAATCAAATGATCGCCCCGACTGACTGGATTTCCCAACCGAGGCACCCCTTTTTTCTCCAAAGTCAAAACAGTATTTGCCTGAGTTCCGCTAGGAATCAACAATTCCGTCGGCCCGTCTACGGTTTCCACTTCCAACCGGCACCCTAAAATTGCTTGCAAATAACTAATCTTAACTTCCGAGCTAACGTTAGTGCCGTCGCGTTTAAATAGCGGGTCTTCATTCACCGCCAAGAACACGTAAAGATCCCCGGGCGGGCCACCCAGTTTGCCGGCATCCCCTTCATTGGAAACGCGCAAGCGAGTACCGTTGTCAACCCCAGCCGGAATTGTGATTTTCAGCTTTTTCATCACTTCTTTCTGTCCCCGGCCGCCACAAGTTTCGCACTTATCCTCAATCACTTGCCCGGTGCCGTTGCAGGTGGGGCAAACAGAAACTTGAGTAAAGCTGCCGAAAGGAGTGCGGGTAGCGCGTCGGACTTGACCGCTGCCGGTACAAGTCGAGCAGGTTTGTGGTCTGGTTCCCGGTTTCGCGCCAGTCCCGGTGCAAGTTTCGCAGGTTTCTAGATGCTTGATGCGGAGTTCTTTTTCCCCACCAAACACTGCTTCCCGAAAATCTAGCCGCAAATCGAGGCGCAAATCGTCTCCCCGCACCGGCCCGCTGCGCCTGCGACCTTGCTGTTGTGGGCCACCAACGCCTCCCTGAAAGCCCTGAAAGAAGCTTTCAAAAATATCGGCAAAGCTGTCACCAAAGTCTTGGAACCCAGGTGCGCCTGCACCGCTGACGCCTGCTTCGCCGAACCGGTCGAAACGGGCGCGGGTTTCTGGTTCTGAGAGTACCTCGTAGGCGCGGTTAATTTCTTTAAACCGCTCCTCGGCACCGGATTCTTTGTTGACATCTGGATGGTACTTGCGAGCTAGGCGGCGGTAAGCACGCTTAATTTCTTCTTTGTCTGCGCTGCGAGAAACGCCTAATATTTCATAGTAATCACCGGCCATAGAGCTGCTTGCCTGGAGGTAAATAACAAAAAGTGTACGAAAAAGAAACACGAAAAAGAAACGGGCGACCTTTCCTGAAATTACAGATTAAAAATCAAAAATTCTTATTGTTAATTTTTAACTTTTAATTTTTAGCTTTTCAGTTTTAAAGGAAAGGATTCATATCATCAACTTCTGGTTCGGGAACCTTCTGTTTTTGTTTTGACTGTGGACTTGACTGTGGATTTGACTGTCGTTTTGACTGTCGCTCCGGCTTTGGTTCCGGCTTTGGTTCCGGCTTTGATTCGAGCTTTGGTTCCGGCTTTGGTTCCGGCTTTGGTTCCGGCTTTGGTTCCGGCGGAGCTTGGGGAGCCACCAGCAGCTCTTCTTTCAGCAAAATGCTGTCGTCGTCCGCTTTAACCTCTTCTGGTTCTGATGATTCTACTT
This sequence comes from Microcoleus sp. AT3-A2, assembly GCF_036705685.1. Lineage (NCBI taxonomy): Bacteria > Bacillati > Cyanobacteriota > Cyanophyceae > Oscillatoriales > Microcoleaceae > Microcoleus > Microcoleus sp. AT3-A2. The sequence continues at coordinate 36,382 of NZ_JAUBVF010000004.1, read as the reverse complement.
CTGACATCATCTCGCTTTCAACAACAGCTCCTGACGGGGCTACCCCGCTGCGGGCTTGGTCGTAGACTGCTGTCCCCAGCGAGTATAGCAGTTGCTTGAAAGATTCGATTGCGGGGGTGAGTTCCTCGACAGTGATGTCGGGGTTAGTCATCGCTGCCCGCAAGGCTGCTGCGGCTGTTTCCGCTTCGGCCTTGAGCTCGTCACTCAGCAGTTGCGCGTTGGTTTTTAAAGTTACACCACAATTATAGACGAGGGAGTCAGCTTGATTTTTGAGTTCGACGAGTAGAGCACGCTTGATGTCCTCGTCGGCGTAAAGTTCGGCTTCTTGTCGCATCCGCTCGACTTCTGTTTCGCTCAATCCACCTGTATTGGAAATTTGGATGCTTTGTTCTTTTCCGGTTCCCTTGTCTTCAGCAGCCACTTTGAGAATTCCGTTGGCATCGATTTCAAAGGTAACTTCGATTTGAGGGACGCCACGAGGGGCTGGGGGAATGCCTTTGAGCAGGAACTTGCCGAGACTTTTATTGTCTTTAACCAATGCCCGCTCGCCTTGGAGCACGTGAATTTCTACCGAGGTTTGCCCGTCTGCCGCCGTGCTGTACATTTGCGATCGGCTGGTGGGAATAGTTGTATTTCGCTCGATTACTTTGGTGAACACCCCGCCCAAGGTTTCGAGCCCCAGGGAGAGCGGCGTCACATCGAGCAGCAGCAAGTCTTTGACTTCACCGCCCAAAACCCCGGCTTGAATTGCCGCGCCTACCGCTACAGCTTCGTCGGGATTGACCGATTTATCGGGAGAAACGCCCCCAAAATACTTGCTAATTGCCTTTTGAACTGCAGGAACCCGGGTTGATCCTCCCACTAAAATAATCCTGTCTATGTCTTTGGGGGTCAAACTTGCGTCTTTGAGGGCTTGAGTCACCGGATCGATCGTCGCTTGCACCAAATGAGCCACCAGTTTTTCAAACTGAGCTTTGGAGAGTTCCATTTCCAAATGCTTCGGCCCTTTCTCGTCAGAAGAGATGAAGGGTAGATTGATTGAGGTGGATTCCCGATTGGAGAGTTCGATTTTCGCTTTTTCCGCAGCTTCTCTGAGTCGCTGCAAGGCCATTTTGTCTTGTGAGAGGTCACTGCCTTCTTGAGTGCGGAAAGCTTCTACCAGCCACTGTACAATGCAGTCGTCAAAGTCATCTCCTCCGAGATGGTTGTTCCCGGATGTAGCGTTGACTTCAAAAATTCCGTCTCCCAGTTGCAGGATCGAAACGTCGAAAGTACCGCCGCCTAGGTCAAAGACCAAGATTTTCTGTTCTATATTTTGCTTGTCTAGCCCGTAGGAAAGCGCTGCCGCTGTCGGTTCGTTGACTATCCGAAGGACTTCTAGGCCAGCGATCGTACCGGCGTCTTTAGTCGCTTGCCGTTGGGCGTCTGTGAAGTAGGCTGGCACTGTAATCACGGCTTGGGTAACAGGTTGTCCCAAATAAGCTTCAGCATCTTGCTTGAGCTTTTGGAGTACCATTGCCGAGATTTCTTGAGGAGTGTGAACCTTGTTCCGAATTTGGACGTTAACGGTATCGTCTTTGCCTTTTATGCAGGTATAGGGAGTCCGCGCTCGTTCTTCTTCCGTGTCGTCCCACCGCCGTCCGATAAATCGTTTGATACTGTAGACAGTATTTACAGCATTAGTTACAGCTTGCCGCTTGGCCAATTGACCTACTAAGCGATCACCCGCCTTGCCGAATCCTACTATACTCGGAGTTGTGCGACCGCCCTCGGAATTGGCGATCACGACGGGTTTACCGCCTTCTAACACAGCTACGCAACTGTTAGTTGTGCCTAAGTCAATTCCAATAATTTTTCCCATAGCGCCTCATAAAACTTTGTGGGATGTTGGAAACCTCCAACTACAGGTTGGGGGACGAAAAACGACTCAGCTTGTTCAAACAAGCATCACCCGACTAGATTTGTAGGAAATAAACTTGATGTCCTAAAGCAATATCAAAGACGGGTAAAAACATTTTTCAGAATTTTTGGAGAAAGCGCTGACCTGCTTTTAGTCATCTTTAATTAAGAAGTTGGTGAATCTGCCACCTGGGAACCCCCGAATTCTATTCGGGGGTCAGTGACTTTGACGAATGCAGTAGCTTGTATCCCGATTAACCTTCCGAACTATCGGGATTTTCATCTGAGGCTACCACAGATAGCCCAGCCGCTGCAACTTTCACTTTGGCGTGCCGCAAAACGCGATCGCCCAGAATGTAGCCGCGTTCTAGTTCTTGGATAATTGTTCCTTCCTCGTGTTCGTCAGTTGGCTCGCTCAGCAGAGCTTCGTGGAGGTTGGGGTCAAACTGTTCACCTTCGGGGCGCATCGGAGAAACCCCGATTTGCTTGAGGCTATCTACCATTTGCTTGTAAACGCTTTGGTAGCTTTTGTGAATGTTCATTTCGCCGTCGGTTTGCGGCTTGATGTGCGATCGAGCGCGCTCGAAATTGTCAATTACTGGCAACAGGGGTTTGATCGTCAGACACCTTGCCTGTAAATCTAGCTCTTCTTTTTCCTTTTGGGTACGCCTGCGGAAGTTATCAAAATCTGCTGCTAGGCGGAGATTTTGATTTTTCAGTTCTTCTAGTTGAGCGGAGGCGACTTGCAACTGAGTTTTTAAAGCCTCTTTTTCCTCGGTTACCTGGGCCAGTTCCTTCTTCCAAGGCTCCGCCGCGTCTGCAGTCGGACTGTTGGTTGAACTGCCGGTGACGGTAGGCCCCGATGCGTTTGCTGGGGTGCGATCGCCTTGAGCACTTTGATAAGCTCGAGCAAGTTCGAGCTCCCAATCCGCCGATTCGTTCGAGTTTCCTGATACCGCCGGATTTTCGCTTGCCATTGGCGAACCCTCTGGGGTGGTTTCCCCAGTTGAGTTAGGATCTTGATCTTGCTGTTTTTCCTCGTCAATCATAAAAGCTGCGCGACAGAACCCTATCAATTCTAGCAGATACAGTTAACCCGGTAAATCTAGAGGACTCGAATTGACTGTGTATGCCACAATGTGAAAAGAGGAAATCTCGCCCGATCAGGAGACTTTGCTCAAAGCTTTCCATAAAATCTTCAAAGCCCCGTTTAAATATTTACGTATAATATGGCAGTAATGGGGCAAACCCAAGGTTTGTTAGTTACTAAATTTTAATTAACGCGATGCCTTGACAACAATTTTTATAAGTATATTTTGCTGTTAAGTCTACTACCACATTTCCCACTTAGGAGGCTTGATGTTCCAAGGTTTACTTAAAACGATAGTGACTTAAAGTTATCATCGCTCAGGCTGTTTTAGTTGCAAGCTGACGCTGGCATTTTTTACCATTTGCGGAGTTTCCAAAGTCGGGAGAAAGAGGAATTTGTATTGAGTGACTAAGTAGTTATCTGTGTGCTTTTGTAACTCAGATACTAGGTTGTTACTCTTGATGCGAATTGGGGCTGTGTTTTTTCTGATTCAATACCGCCGAATTCGCTGGAAGTCTCGAATTTTTTCCAGCCAAATGAGAGAGATTAGTTGGTTTGGCTGCGATGCTCATCTGTAAATACGATTGATATCTAATGGTCTCTTTCCAACATTTCTGAACGGTCAAGCTTACGTCACAAAGGTTCGGACACCAGGGTAGAATCAAAGTAATATTTACTGACCCAAAACTAGAGTTGCTCAAAATTTGCCCTGGGGGCTCATGCAGCCGACGATCGGGCAGTAACAGGTCGCAGATAATTAATCAAAATATATTTCAAAAGGGCGATCGAGGCTTTCGTAAAAGCTATCATCACAGAACATAGCTCATCTTTAATTTAGTACAGCTAACCGCGCCACCACGGGCGCTGTAATTTGAGCAAACAATTTGGGAAAATAGAATTAGCCTGGGAAGGGGACACACCCCGCCCCGCTTTTCTCTCCCGGTACGGGGAACCCCCAAGTGATGTGCCCTGACGCTATAACGAGAGTATCCCGCCAGTTGATCAGGTAAGTAAGCAACTTAGCACTCAACGAACAAGATTTGATTGCAAGCACAGGCAAATCCTTCCAAGGTCTCGTCAATTGGTGGACGAAGCTTAGAGGGGGCTGCGAGCTTACACTTGAGAGATAGGGATTGAGCAACAACATGATAGCTGATCCATAAGCAAAGAATACGGGGGTTAAAACCCCGCGTTGGTTTTCCTCTCAGCACTATTTGTGACTGAGTTTCCCACCTATTGAGTGTTTTTTATGACTAGCACATCCCCGGTTCGCTCCACATCCTTAGTTTCTGTGAGCCAATTTCCTCCGGCTCTCACCAAGATGATTCTGTCGGGTTACGTCAACGGCGAGCAAGTTAAGCAAGCTCAAATTGAAAGCCAGAAGTCGGGCAAGCGTTTGACGGAGGTATTAGAAGCACTTACGGGGCAGCCGTTACCCCCAGAATTGCTGCGACTTTACAAGAAGCAGCAGATGTTTGAACGGAAGATAGTCTACGGCGTTGAAGCATTTGACCCGGAGATGAGCGAAATGTCTAACGAGCAACTCGGAGTTATGCTCGATGCGTTGAAGATTTCGATCGACATTTGTCACCAAGGTCGGTTTTTACCCGTAGCGAAGACTGAAACTGAGCCGGCGGCGGTTTTAGTGGCAATGGTAGATCCCGACAACCTCAACGCCATAGAAGATTTGCGGCGGATTTTACAGCCTCACGGCTTGGCTTTGCAGCGACGGGTGATTACGCCAGACGACTATCAGGACATAACATCGGCCTATCAAGACGACCAAGTTAAGAGGGAAGCTAAAAAAGCTGAAATCGAAAAGCAGAGAAAGATGGATTTAGGGGAGGGAGATTTTGGCGAGCTCTCGCTAGAAGAGGATACTGCCGATCAAGAAGACCTCGCTAACACATTGGACGATGCTGAGGCGGCTCCCGTAATTAAGGCCGTCAATATCATTTTGGCTAAAGCTTTGTCGGAAAAGGTGTCTGACATCCACGTAGAACCTCAAGAAGAGTTCATGCGGATTCGGATGCGGAAAGACGGGGTGCTGCAAGAGTATTTCCGGTTTCCCAAGCAGGTAGTCGCCTCGATTACCGCTCGTTTCAAGATTATTTCCAACATGGATATTGCCGAACGCCGACAAGCGCAAGACGGCCGCATCCGCCGGGTGTTTGAGGGACGCACGGTGGATTTCCGGGTGAACTGCTTGCCTTCGCGGTACGGCGAAAAAATCGTGCTGCGGATTTTGGACAGTTCCAGCACTCAGTTGGGTTTGGGTTTGTTAATCTCCGACGAAGAAACTCTGGCTTTAGTGCGAGAGAGTGCTAGCCGTCCGTTCGGACTGATTTTGGTGACGGGGCCGACGGGTTCGGGCAAGTCAACTACTCTCTACTCGATTCTGGCGGAACGCAACGATCCGGGGGTTAATATCAGTACGGCGGAAGACCCGATCGAATATGCTTTGCCAGGAATTACGCAATGTCAAGTAATTCGGGAAAAAGACTTGACTTTTTCCAACATTCTGCGGGCATTTTTGCGGCAAGACCCTGACGTGATGCTGGTGGGGGAAACGCGGGACAGGGAAACAGCCAAAACTGCTCTGGAAGCGGCTTTGACGGGACACTTGGTGCTGACGACGCTGCACACGAACGACGCGGCCGGGGCAGTGGCGCGTTTGGCAGAAATGGGCGTAGAACCGTTCATGGTTTCGGCCGCTCTGTTGGGCGTGTTGGCTCAGCGTCTGATGCGGCGCGTTTGCGACAAATGCTGCATTCCTTACCAGCCTACTGCCACAGAACTCGGCAAGTACGGTCTGTCGGCTTCTCAAGAAATTGATCTAACTGTTTACAAAGCCAACACCGTACCGGTGGAGGAAAGGAAGGAACTGGCAGAACGCGAGCAACTTTGTAGGAAGTGTGGCGGCCTAGGTTACAAAGGACGGGTAGGGGTTTACGAGTACCTGAAAAATACTGAGCGGCTTCAAACTCTGATCACTCAAGGAGCTCCCACAGAGCAAATTAAGGAAGCAGCAGTAGAAGAAGGGATGAAAACGTTGTTGGCTTACAGCTTGCAGTTGGTGCGAGAAGGCGCGACTACCTTTGAAGAAGTCGAGCGGGTGACGTTTACAGACTCGGGCCTGGAGGCGGAAATGAAAGCCAAACGGAAGCAGGGACTTACCTGCAAAACTTGTCAGGCGGAATTGAAGCCGGAGATGCTGGATTGTCCGTACTGCTTGACGCCACGCTTTGTGGATTGATTCAGCAGTTAACTGTTGACTGTTAACTGAGCTAGATTGGTCAATAACTATCAATTCGATCAAGGAGAGGTATCTATGGGTCTGATGATTGAAGATGTACTGGAGTCCCTGGTAGAGCAAGGGGGTTCGGACATACACATCCAAGCGGGCGCGCCTATATTCTTCCGAGTCAGCGGTAAACTAACTCCTCAGACGCAATACGGCGACATTCTGTCTGCTGAGGAAGTGCAGATCCTAATTTTCCAAATGCTCAACAATATGCAGCGCAAGCAGTTGGAAATGGAGTGGGAACTCGACTGCGCTTACGGGGTTCGGGGATTGGCTCGGTTCCGCGTCAATGTCTACCGGGAGCGGGGTGCTTGGGCTGCTTGTATGCGGGCTCTGGCTTCTAAGATTCCTAATGCAGATGCTTTAGGCGTGCCGCAGATTTTGCGGGATCTGACGGAAAGACCCAGGGGTATGCTGTTGGTGACGGGACAAACGGGTTCCGGGAAAACTACTACGATGGCGGCGTTGTTGGATCTGGTCAACCGGACGCGGGCGGAACACATTCTAACAGTTGAAGATCCGATCGAATATGTGTTTCCTAATATCAAGAGTTTGTTTCACCAGCGCCAAAAGGGCGAAGATACTAAGAGCTTTGCTAATGCGCTGAAAGCTGCTTTGCGCGAAGATCCTGATGTAATTCTCGTGGGGGAAATGCGGGACTTGGAAACGATCGGTCTGGCAATTTCGGCGGCTGAAACGGGTCACATGGTGATGGGAACGCTGCACACTAATTCGGCGGCTGCAACGATAGATCGGATTTTGGACGTGTTCCCGCCCATTCAACAACCCCAAGTTCGCGCCCAGGTGTCTAACTCTTTGGTGGGAATTTGCAGCCAAAATTTGGTAATCAAAGTTGGGGGCGGCCGCTGCTGCGCTATGGAAATCATGGTAAATACTCCAGCTATGGCTAACTTGATCCGGGAGGGCAAAACTCCCATGATTTACTCCCAAATCCAAATGGGGGCAAAATTGGGTATGAGGACGATGGAAATGGCCCTCGCTGAACTTTACAAGAGCGGTAAAGTCACTTGGGAATCGGCAATGGCCAAGGCTTCTAAGGCTGACGAACTCGAACGCTTGATTGGTCCAGCACCTGTTGGCGCCAAGGTAGGAGCTCATTAATTCAGTCGGCAGTCATTAGTCAGGAGTTAGCAGACTGAATTAATGACTGATGACTGATGAGTCATAAATTTTAATAAATTTTCAGAGGTGAGCTGTGGCTACCAACGTTATCCGCCAAAAACCGAAAGGTGGCTTTGATTTCAGTAAGATTCAGGAGCAAATTGAATATAACCTTACCAGCCTTACTGTTAAGGATATGGCTATTTTTGCTCGTCAGTTTGCGGCTATGTTTAATGCAGGGGTGGCGATCGTTAGATGCCTTTCCGTGCTGCACGAGCAGTGTTCTAATGCTAAGTTGAAGCGAGCGCTCAGGAGCATGAATGCTGACGTGCAGGAAGGGATAAACTTGGCGGAGGCGATGGCTAAGTTTCCTGATGTTTTTGACCAACTGTTTATCAGTATGGTGGCGGCGGGAGAAGTCGGGGGGGTGCTAGATGAAACTCTAGACCGTCTGGCGGTGATGATGGAAAAAAATCACAAGACGGAGGCTGAAATTAATTCGGCCATGTCTTATCCGAAGACTGTGTTCTTTATTGCGATCGTGATTTTTTTCGCAATGACCATATTCTTGCTACCAACTTTCGCTAAGATATTTAAGGATATTGGTGCAGATTTGCCGACTTTTACGCTGATAATGTTGGGAATTAGTGCATTTTGTACGGCTTGGCCTCCGATCCAACAGATAACAGTGATTGGGGTAATTATAGCGCTCAAAATTGCCTTCGATATGTACTACAAAACTCCAATAGGTCACCTACAGATTGATAGGATTGCGATGAAATTGCCTATTTTTGGCGATTTGATAGAAAAATCGGCTGTGGCTCGGTTTTGCGTAATATTTGGGTCGCTGACGCGATCGGGCGTGCCGATTCTCAATTCTTTGGAAATTGTGCGAGATGTGGCGGGGAATCAGGCGATATCTAATGCGATTGAATATGCGAGACAGGAAATTCAAAGCGGTGGCATGATCAGTATTGCTTTGCAAGAACAAGCTGTTTTCCCGTCTTTGGCTATTCAAATGATGGCAATTGGCGAGGAAACTGGGGAACTTGACAAGATGCTGATGAAAGTTGGCGCTTTCTACGAAACGGAAGTGGAAGAAGCAGTAAAAGGACTTACCAGTATGCTAGAACCTCTGATGATTGTTGTCGTCGGTGGTATCGTAGGTTCGATTTTGCTGTCGATGTATCTGCCGATGTTCGCAGTGTTCCAGAAGTTGTAAAAAAGGGCGAATTAGTTATTAGTTATTAGTTAGTAGTAATTAACGTAACGCATAACCAATCACTACTTCAATCGTCCCCAGGCTCTTCTTTGGCAGACTTTTGGAGGAGGCACATCCTCGATTAAAAGGAGAAAACAATTTGGAGGCTCTGCCTCCAAATCTTCCTTACCAGGGTCTTCCCATTGGTGAAAAATTACGAAAATGCCACAAAAGTCAAGTAGGATAGGCAGACAGATTTAACTGCTGCCTAATCCTGGCTTTAGGCTCCAGGGTAAACGCATCTTAATTTGAACCCAAAATATGCTACAGTTAAATCCGAGTAAATTTCAATGTAGTTATTGTAGTTAATGGGTGCTATCAATGGCAAAAGGTTTTACTCTAACTTTAAATCACCAACAAAACAAACAGATTCATTGCCTTCGGTGAATATATTAAATGCCAGTTTTTTAGAAAAATTTTCCAATTTGAAGGCTCCCAGAAGATAAAAAATAAAAAAATATTCAGAGATATTACAGGGGAATCGCATCTTAATTAAGGTATAATGGTGAGGGAAATTTTTCAAACATTTGACAGCATCATTCAAGCGCAGCTCGTAAACTAAGGAATGAAAATTGAGTGTGATGCTGATAGCCAGCTAAGCACGCTCGCTGGGGTTCCACCTAGTTAATTTATCTCCATCAGGTGTTCTTGCCTAGGGCGTGTTTTCAAACTATAACCACAACAGAATGCAGGCGATCGTAATCATGGCTGTATAATTGGCAGGCAGCTTCTCATATCGAATAGCACTCCGACTCCATTGCTTGAGTTGGTTGAGAGTACGTTCAACTATGTTCCGTTGCCGCTAGATTTCACGGCAGCCTTTTTCCATCTGCCTCAGTGAGGGATACCTGCCGGAAGTCCATTCCCAGTTTAACTGCTTGTTGGTCGCCGATACCGTCTCCACCGCAGCCCTGCCAGAGGCAGGTGCATTTTCGGTCATTTGTCAAGTACGATTTATACCAAATTAGATGCGATTACCCTACACTCATAACCAATAAATATGGTTCACTTTAACGTTGCCTTTCAACACTTTAACTCCTTTACCGATATTACCCTATCCCTGGCGAAAACTTTACACGAAATGGGAATTCCTATTTCTGTCGAACCTTCAACAATAGCCTCTCATCTCAGCCGCAATTCGACAGCGGAAGAAAACGACCTGCTAGAGAAGTGGATGAACACCACACCCTCAGATTTATTTCATATCAAATGGTCTCATTACTGGAAACCTTATTTTTTAAAAGAACTCAACGGACATCTCAACTTAGAACTTTTTGCGATTAATTACGAATTCGCCAAAAACACTGATGATTATGATTACTGGATTTACGATGCTGTTAACACTTCATCTCACAAACTAGCCGTCAGCCAATATTCTAAGAACGTTTTAATAAAAGCTGGATGTCCGGCAGCCAACGTATCAGTCATGCCTCTAGGTTTCAATCCTTTAATCTCGCAACTCTATTTGCCCAGACCGCAAAAAACCCAAAAAGATGTAAAGTATATTCTGCACATGACCAATTCTTTTGATTTGTATAGATTTGGCACGGATTTGGCAATTCAAGCTTTTTGTCAAGAGTTTAAAGATGATTCTAACGTAGAGTTAATTATCAAAGATGGTGGCAAAAATCCTGATGTTATAGTTGAACACCTCGTAAATATCGAAAAACAATTCGGCAAGTTCAAGTCAAAAGTTCAAGTAAAGCCTAAATTTTGTACTAAAGCAGAACTAGCTGATTTATACTTGTCAGCCGATGCTTTTTTAGCTCCGTTTCGCGGCGAGGGTTTTGCGATTAAAATTTTGGATGCCTTTGCAGCAGGTTTGCCCGTTGCTATGACTATGTACGGCGGCCCGACTGAGTACGCCAATGCTGATAACTGCTATCCCATTGCTTACGATCTAATTCCCGTGGGAAAGTGTTACGATACTGAGTATCTAAAAATCAGAAATGCTCCTCATTGGGCCGAGCCAAATCTTCAGTCTGTTCGCGAACAGTTGCGAAAAATTGTTGAAGACCCGATGCGTTTTCAGGTAGCTCACAAAGCTAAAGAGACGGCGGATTTATTTAATTGGGAAGCTGCTGCTCAAAAATTGCTAGGATTAATGCGAAAGTTGTTTTAGGAGCAGAAATTATGGGACTCGAACGCAAAATGTTTAGGGGAATGTTTTCACCCGGGGAGGTGGTGCGGTTGAAACAGCCTTGTTTTACTCCCGGGCGATTGTTTGAGCCAGGAAAATATAACGCTGATGAGTTGCCGGATATCGCTTTTGATATGGGTTTGGTAGACCATTTGCCACCAGTCAAAGGCAACAGTTCAGAAAATCTCACTGTTCAGAACCCGCCAGCTAAAAACCTTGAGGACTAAAATCCCGTTTGCAGTAAGGAGTTCCGTCCTAAAAATCCCCGTTTGTAGTAAGGACTTTAGTGCTGAAAATTAAAATAAATAATCAAAGACTCAAGTCCTGACTGCAAAAAAGATAAAGCCAATTTAACCATTTTGCTCTATCTGGGCAATTAACTCTTTCAAAACTTGACTAGCTTTATCGTTCTCAATCTGACAAGTTCCGGCATTCTGGTGTCCACCACCGCCATATCTTAACATTAACTCCCCAATATTAGTTTTAGAAGTTTTGTTAAAGATTGACTTGCCAACTGCGAAAACAGTATTTTGTTGTTTCAGTCCCCAAAGTACGTGAATCGATATATTGCATTCGGGGAACAAAGCATAAATTACAAAACGATTTCCCGCATAAATCACCTCTTCGTTACGCAAATCCAAAACAACTAAATTATTATAAACTTTGGCGCATCGCTGTATTTGCTCTTTAAATTTTTCTTCTTGCTCGAAGTAGAGGTCTACTCTTTCTTTTACATCAGGAAGCTGCAAGATTTCATCGATGGTATGATTTTTGCAGTAATCGATTAACTGCATCATTAACTGATAATTGGAAACCGTAAAATCTTTAAACCTTCCCAAGCCGGTTCGGGCGTCCATTATGAAGTTTAACAGCACCCATTCTTGCGGATGCAGAACCTCTTCTTGGGAAAATTGAGCGGAATCTGATTTGTCAACTGCCGCCATCATCGACTCAGAAATATCAGGAAACTTTGATTGGCCTCCATAATATTTGTACAGTACCCTAGCAGCAGAAGCTGCATAGGGGTCGATGATGTGGTTAATTTTGATTTTCTCGTGTCTAAGAGTTTCGCTGAAATGGTGATCGAAAGCTAGATGAACTCCCTCAACATAGGGTAAATTGGTGCTAATATCGTTATTTGTTATTTCGATTTTCCCATCCTGCATATCTTTAGGATGCACGAATTTAATCTCGTCGATCATATCGAGTTCTTTGAGCAAAACGGCACAGACTAGACCGTCAAAATCGCTGCGGGTGACTAATCTGTATTTTTTAGTGAGTGGCATATGCTTCTGTGATAGGGAGGAACTGATCACCAGCTAATATAACGTATTACCCGATCGCTTTCCAATATGAACGCAGACCCTTACGCTTGGATAGAGAAGGCCCTAGACACAGTTCGCCGTGCCGATTGGTATCGATCGCCACAATCGATCGAAAGTTCCCCTGGGCCGATGGTAAAATTAGCAGGCCGTCGGCTGATTAACTTTGCCAGCAACGATTATCTGGGACTTGCTGCCGATGACAGGTTAATTCAAGCTGCTATGGCTGCAACTAAGGAATTTGGTACGGGTGCGACGGGTTCGAGGTTGGTCAGCGGACACCGCGATTTGCACCGACAGCTAGAACAAGCTATTGCTAATTTAAAACAAACTGAAGATGCTTTAGTATTCAGTTCGGGATATTTGGCGAATCTAGGGGCGATCGCATCCGTTGTCGGCAAGCGCGATTTGATATTATCTGACAAGTACAACCATTCGAGCCTGAAAAACGGAGCCACACTCAGCGGTGCAACTGGCCTAGAGTACAGTCACTGCAATCTTGAGGATTTAACGGTCAAGTTAGAGCAAAATCGCGCAAGATACCGCAAGTGTTTAATTATTACCGATAGCGTCTTTAGCATGGATGGGGACTTGTGTCCGCTGCCACAGTTGTTGGCTGTGGCCGAAACCTTTAACTGCATGGTATTAGTAGATGAAGCTCACGCTACAGGAGTTTTCGGTGCTAGCGGTGCCGGTTGTGCAGAACATTTCGGGTGTACGGGAACACCGCTGATTCAAGTGGGGACACTCAGCAAAGCTTTGGGAAGTTTAGGTGGTTACGTTGCGGGCTCTGCTGCTTTAATTGATTTTCTGCGTAATCGAGCTGCGAGTTGGATTTATACTACAGCATTGACACCTGCTGATGCGGCGGCTGCTTTGGAAGCTGTGAGGATTGTACAGCAAGAACCAGAACGCCGAGTTCGGTTGCGAGAAAATATCGAAACTTTCAAATATTGCGCGATTACCAATCACCAATTACCAATTAGCAATTCCCTCTCCCCCATTTTCAGTCTTCCGTTAAAAGATGCAGCCTCCGCTTTAATAGTCGGCAGCAAACTCAAGGAGATGGGTATTTTTGCTCCGGCGATTCGGCCTCCGACTGTAAGCGTGAGTCGAATTCGGATTTCGCTGATGGCAACTCACGAGCTCGCACACCTTCAGCAGTTGGTAGAGGCGCTGAAGCAAGTTTTGAGTTTGGAGTAAATGTTGGGTACGTACCGCGCACCGCTTGACTAAATGTAAATGTTGGGCATCGGGCATCGGGCATCGGGCATCGGGCATCAGCCTAATGACTACTGACTAATGACTTCTGATTGTCAAGATATCGCTATTGACTTATGACCAATCTTATACAGGAGTTTTGTCGATCGGTCAACAACTGTAAATTTTTTGTAAATTTAGATACTTTTTGGAATTTAGCGCTATATTAGAGAAGTAGCAGGTACACCAAATTTAATATAAGGAACGTCCACCATGAACACAAATCGTCAAAACGTAAAAAAAGTAGCAGAAACCCACCGCGCTAACATTCACAAGCAACTGATGCACCGCATAGAAGTAGCGAGATCCAGTGGCAATCAAGATTTGGTTCGGGTGCTTGAAGAGGAAATGAGACAGCTTTAAAGAAGCTGCAACTAGAATTTGCCCGTAGTTTGGTTTAGAGGGTTGTGCGAGAAATGCAGAATTCCCGCAACCGCTACCTGTTAAGTTTTGACTCTTCTCTTAGTTGGTAGGAAAAATCCCGGTTTCTTCAAGAAACCGGGATTTTTTACTGAGAAGGAAGAAGAAAGAGGGAACACTCCTGCACGCACAAACTCTATCTGTAGGGTGCGTATCGGGGCACAGAAACTCTACCAATAGCGGATTGAACCATTTTTTGCGTAAGTTAAGAAGTCAGAACGAAGAGGGAAGAAGGAAGAATAGGACTTACGCTGCATTCCTTGTATTTTTAACACTATCTATCTATAGTAGTAAATTGCGCCGAGGCGCACCCTACTAATAACTATAGGACTTACGAAACTGGCACATGGTGAGGCGTGTTCACGCCCTCACCCATCACCTAAAGCAGTCCTGGGTACTGACAAATGGACAGTCGCGACTAACAACCAAACTCAATCCAGCACGAATAACGTACACTCATGTGTGTGCTATTCCTTGGAAAATTGAGCAATTTCCTAGGGAAATCAAGCAACTAACGGGAGAGAATATTGCCAGTGCCGTCAAGCTAGAATTCCCAGAAATCATATTGCTTGCCATGAAGTTGCGTGGGGTAGGCGCTCAAAAGTTTAGCCGATAAAACTCGTCAAACAATATATCAAATTAAACACGGCTGCTATCAAATTATTTAAGTGAGCAACTAAAACTTGCCAAGGTTCCGATATTTATTGTCTAATATTTTGGTGCTGGTACACAAAGGTGTGACTGTTGCTTAAATCCTGCCCAATTTCTCTGTAATGCCTGAAGTCCCTAAATACCGAACGGGTTAGGCGAAGCCATCAACGGCATGGCTAAAAGAACGCCAAATTAGCAAAAGTCACAAGTTAGAAATAAAAGGTAATAAGATATTGAAGATGGATTGAGATAGCTCGTCATGGTTCACTGGGAAAGGCAGCTTGGCCAAAATTTAAGACTAGGAACAATTATTAACAGAAAAAAGTTTAGATATATAAAGCCGAGCATGGGGTAGCGACTGCAATATTCAAAATATATATAGGTAAAATTGATGGCGACAGACATCCAGCACCAGCCGGAAAACGGCTACCACTCAGAACCAGCTCAGCCTTTCCTACGAGAAAATCTCAATGAGCGATCGCTCATGCGCCTGCCGAGAACCCTGAGTCCCCTTGAAACGCTGGGCTTCGGTATGAGTAGTCATATCGCATGGGTTACCCTTGCACCAGCAATGCACGCGGCCCTCGGGCCAAATGCCATTTTCGTCTGGCTGCCCACCGTATTGATGGGGGTGATGCTGAACCTGCAAGTGAAACGCTTAGGGGAAAAGTGGCCAGAAATGTCAGGCGGAACGCCCAACTATATAACTAGGCTGCTGAACAATTATCCGCTTCTGGGTCGCTATGCGGCGATCACCTACTTCGCGGGCTGGGCAGTATATCCGTCAGTCAACGCGATCGTCCTGACGGCGCTGATCCAAGCTAACCTTGAACCCTTGGGCATTGCCTGTCCGGAAACGGTGCTAAGAATTGGATTCACACTAATCGCTTACATTTTGGCATTTAGCGGCAGCCGCGCCTTAGCGATCCTGCACTCATTTTTCATTATCCCGGCAGTTGGATTCCTACTGGTGTTTACCATTCAAGGCATGGGATGGTTAGCTTTCTCGCCAGATAGCCCCGGACTTTTCCCCAGCAGTTGGCCAACTTTAACCTTTATTGACTGGGCCAAGTGGTCATTCTTTGCGATCTACGGCCCCTGCGCCTGTGAAACGGCTTCCTCGTTTGTCGCCGACAGCCGCCGTCCCGGGGAAGCTTTGAGGGTTCTGAGCTTAACCGCTTGGCTGATTCCACCGGTGTATCTGGGGAGTTCCTGGATACTGATGCGCTTAGCAACCTCCCCAGGGCTGGGCGATGACTCGTTTAATAACCTCTTAGCTGCAGCATCACCATTCTGGGGCTCTTCAGCTTCATTGATCGTCACACTTCTGCTGGCCTCAAGCAGTCTTCTTTCTTCCGCCACCTGCGTTTCCAACTCTCCCCGCGTCTTATACCAACTTGCTCTAGACGGGCACGTTTCACCCGTCTTCGCTTTTATCTCCAGACGGGGCGTCCTGGAACCGGCCCTGGTATTTTCCCTTTTACTCGGTTTGATCGGTCTGGTTTGGGGAGATGTCACCAGGATCGTGGTGGTGTGTTGTGCTAGTTACGTGATTATGCTGATGGTACTCTATCTAGGAATGTGGCTGCAGCGAGGCTCGCCAGAAGTGCGATGGCCTTGGTGGGCGGCAGGCTTTTTCATCTTCGATGGAGTTGTTTTGGTGGTCGGAGGCTTGGGCTGGGGTTGGGAAGACCTGACGATCGGCGTTCTGTTTCCTGTGGCTATTTTGGCAGTGGATGCGGCTATCCGTCGCATTTCCTTTGCGCCGTTCCATTGGGCTTGGTGGATTAGGCATTACAGGGCCCGGCGCCAGAGCCAGATCGAAGATTTTGTGGCATTTCAGGTTGTAGTCCTGATTTTGCTAGTCTGTAGCGCCGTCTGTCTTGGCTGGGTTTTTAGATCCCAATTAGATACCAACTCTAGCGTTGGCTCTAATCTCTTGGCAGTGCTGATCTTAACAGTCACTTTTGTCGGGGTGGCCGTCGCCTGCTGGACTAGCTTACCCCAAGTCGTCTCGATGGACGAGGCACGAGAGGCGGCAGAACAACTGTTTGTAATTGCCATAGACGCCATTGTAGTGCTAGATGAAAATGGGATGATTCGTCAGGCTAACCCAGCATCTGAGCGTCTATTTGAGTTAAGCACGGGTCAATTAATCGCGCGTCACCTGAACAAATTACTCCCCGGATTGGCTTTTGGGCCAGATCGGTGGCCCAGCCGCAGCGAACAAACTCTCAACCAACCCGATCGCGAATCGCGCATTCTGGAAGTTGCTATCTCCGATCGATTTTCTCAAAATGCTTCGCTTTCAAATCAAGGTATGCAAGAATATGTGGTGATTCTGCGCGATATCAGCGATCGCAAGCAAGCCCAAGAAGCACTGCAAAAAGCTAATGAGGAACTAGAAATCAAAGTCGAGGAACGTACATCTGAACTCACCCATACGGTGCAGCAATTGCAGAATGAGATTGAAGAGCGCCAGCGGATAGAAGCAAATCTCAGAGCGATGCAAAATCAGATTGTTGTCCAAGAAAAACTAGCTTCTCTGGGCAGTTTAACAGCAGGTATTGCCCACGAAATCAGAAACCCCTTAAACTTTGTTAACAATTTCTCAGAACTTTCTGCGGAATTAACCCAAGAACTGTTTGAAAAAATTGAACATCAAGCAGAACGTTTAGATCCTGAAACCAGTGAGGATATTGCCGAGCTATTAACCGATCTCAAAGCGAATCTTATAAAAATCAATCAACACGGTCAAAGAGCCGACAAAATCGTTGGCAATATGCTTTTGCATTCTCGCGGACAAAGCGGTCAGTGGGAACCTACAGATATAAATAGTTTACTCGCTGAATATATTAATCTAGCCTATCACGGGATGCGAGCCAAGGAAGCTGCTTTTAATATTACCATAGAAACCGACTATGACAATGATATTGGCGAAGTAGAGGTCGTGCCACAAGACATCGGCAGGGTTTTTCTTAACATTATTAGCAATGCTTGTTATGCAGCCTATAAAAAGAAACAAGAAATCGGAGAATTATTTTCACCGCTGCTTGACGTGAGAACTCGAAATATTGGTTCGGCGATTGAAATCCGTATTCGCGATAATGGCTCAGGTATAAAACCAGAGGTACTCGATAAAATTTTCAATCCCTTTTTTACTACAAAGCCACCAGCGGAAGGTACTGGTCTAGGTCTTTCTATTAGTCAGGATGTTATCGTCCAGCAACATCGAGGAGAACTAAAAGTCGAAACAGAAGTAGGAACTTACACAGAGTTTATCATCATATTGCCAAAAAAAAGTAGCCGAAATTAAGGAGTTAAAAAAATGAAAGTAATGGTTGTAGACGACGAGGAAGATATTCAGTCACTCTTCAAGCAGAAATTTAGGAAAGAAATTAAAGCAGGGCAGATTCAATTTCATTTTTGCCTATCAGCAGAGGCAGCTTTGACCTACTTAGAAAACCAGGACGAAGCATCTATTGTCTTGATTTTGTCTGATATTAATATGCCCGGAATGAATGGGCTAGAACTGCTGAGAATTCTCAAACAAAAGTTTCCTGACCTAAAAGTTTTTATGATTACCGCTTATGGAGATGAGAGAAATTACCAAACCGCGATAGCTTATGGAGCTGATGACTATATTACTAAGCCTGTTAATTTTGATACACTCAAAAATAAAATAATTAATTTGGAGTAAACTCACAAGGAAACATATTTAATGATTGGTAATTGGTAATTGGTAATTGGTAATTGGTAATTGGTAATTGGTAATTGGTAATTGGTAATTGGTAATTGAAAGCAGTCCTTCACTCGATTGAAAATTGCTCGATTGCATTTTCCTTCTGTCCTTCTAGAGCGCTAAATTTTTATTTCTTATTGAAACGAAAAATTAATATGTCAGCAAAAATACTGTTTGTGGATGATGAACCCGATTTAGAATCTCTAATTTCCCAGAGATTTAGAAAAAAGATCAGGGCGGAAGAATGGCAGCTTTTTTTTGCCCATAATGGCGTACAAGCCCTGGAAAAATTGAAACAACATCCGGATCTAGATATCGTAGTGACCGATCTTAATATGCCTGAAATGGATGGCCTGACTTTACTCTCTAAACTTAATCAGATAAACCTCCCTTTCAAAACAATAGTTATATCCGCCTATGGCGACATGAAAAATATAAGAAATGCGATGAACTTCGGTGCTTTTGACTTTCTAATCAAGCCGATAGATTTTCATGATCTAGAAATTACCCTCAACAAAACGCTGCGCGAGGTGCAACAGTTAAAAGAAAACCAGCATTTGCGGCAATCAGAAGCTTTGGCTAGAGAACAAGCTCAGCATTTACATTATAGTCTGCAAGACCTAAAAAAGACCCAAGCTCAACTAATTCAGACCGCAAAAATGTCTTCTTTGGGTCAAGTGGTTGCGGGGATTGCCCATGAAATCAACAACCCCGTCAACTTTATCTACGGCAATATCAGCCACGTCAGTGATTACATTCAAGACCTACTGCGCCTGCTGCATCTCTATCAGCAGTACACCCCTGCCAATTCTGAGATTCAAGCTGAAATCGAAGCCATAGATTTGGAATTTCTGATAGCAGATTTACCCAAAATTTTGGTTTCGATGAAAGGGGGTGTTGACCGCATTCAGAAGATTGTTTTGTCTTTGCGTAACTTCTCAAGGCTGGATGAAGCTAACATAAAGTCTGTTGACATTCACGAGGGAATAAAAAGCAGTCTGCTGATTTTGCATAATCGATTTCAAGCAAGGGCAGCGCGTCCAGAGATTCAAGTGAGCGAGGAGTACAGCAATCTGCCTTTAGTGGAATGCTATGCTGGAGAACTCAATCAGGTGTTTATCAACATCCTTTCTAATGCTATTGATGCTTTAAATGAGTACCACAAACAACGATCGCTAGATGACATCCTCGCTTGCCCACTCGCCATTACTATTCGCACTTTTCTGCTAGAGGAAAAATCCCGTGTCGTCATTCAAATTCGGGACAATGGGCCGGGAATAACGGCAGACGTGAAAGACCGTATTTTTGAACCATTTTTTACTACTAAGCCTGTCGGTGAGGGTACTGGTTTGGGTCTCTATATCAGCTACCAAATTGTACAGGAGAAGCATGGGGGCGCATTAAACTGTTTTTCAGAGGTAGGGAAGGGAACAGAGTTCTGGATTGAAATTCCACTCAAACAAACTAGGGCGACACTCGACCTTAGCTAATCAATCGACTTCTACCAAACTCAGAGCCTATTTCAGCCATCCGGTTTGCCATTGTAGAAATCAGCCTTTTCATTACTCTTGAAATAATTTATAATATAAATAAAAGTATATCAAAATTACTCATCGGATAAATTAATCACTCCAAGGAGTTCAAAAAATGTCGCCTACCACCGAAAGGGCTGGCAATATGCCAGCTAAAATATTATTTGTGGATGACGAGCCAGATTTAGAATGTTTAATTTCCCAGAAATTTAGAACCAAGATCCGCACAGGAGAATACCAAGTTTTTTTTGCACATAATGGCGTAGAAGCGCTTTCAAAGTTGCTAGAACAGCCGGATATAGATATTGTACTGACAGACATTAATATGCCAGTCATGGATGGTATGGCTTTGCTCGCGAAACTTAACGAGCTAGTTACTCTGGTTCAAACAGTAGTTATATCTGCCTATGGCGACTTGGGAAATATCAGAAAGGCGATGAACGGTGGGGCCTTTGATTTTTTGACAAAGCCTATAGATTTTCAGGATTTAGAAATTACGATTAACAAAACATTGTCCCATGTGCAACAACTAAAGGAAAACGAGCGCTCCCGCCAAGAAAGGGAGGAGAAATTGCGGCAATCGGAAGCGCGAGAGCGAGAAAAAGCCATCCAACTAGAACTGGCACTGCAAAATTTACAGCGCACCCAATCTCAGCTTATTCAGACTGAGAAAATGTCTAGCTTAGGACAACTAATTTCCGGTATTGCCCACGAAATTAATAATCCAGTTAACTTCATCTATGGCAACTTAAATTATGTCAATGATTACACTCATCAGCTATTGAGTTTAATCACCCTTTACCAGGATCACGATGCCCATAAATACCCTGAGATCGACGCTTTAATTGAGAAAATCGAGCTGGAATTTATCAAAGAGGATATGCCTAAAATGCTGTCTTCGATGAAATTGGGGGCAGAACGTATCCGTCAGATTGTGCTGACGTTGCGGAACTTCTCGCGCCTAGACGAAGCTGAGATGAAACCCGTTAATATTCACGAGGGAATCGACAGCTCTCTAGTAATTTTGCATAGTCAGCTCAAGGCTAAGCCGAATTCTTCGGCTATTCAAGTTATTCAAGAATACGGATATTTGCCACAAATAGAATGTTATGCCTGTCAGTTGAATCAGGTATTTATGAACTTCCTGAGCAATGCCATTTATGCCTTGAATCACTATGACAAAAAAAGCAGCCCGGAGCAAGTTAAAAACGAGCCTAGGACGATTACGATTGGTACTTCTATGCTGAATAGCGAGTGGGTAAGAATCAGTTTTAAAGATAATGGGCCGGGGATGACAAGCGATGTAAGAAATCGGCTGTTTAATCCTTTCTTCACAACTAAACCTGTGGGTGATGGTACTGGCTTGGGATTATCGATCAGCTATCAGATTGTGGTGGAGAAGCACGGCGGAAATTTGAAGTGTTTTTCACAGCCAGATGAAGGTGCAGAATTTGTGATTGAGGTTCCCATTAGGCAACGCGCTCGGTTACAGATGCAGGCAACTTAAGAGGAATTAAACAAAAAATTAGGGTAAAGCCTGGTAGAATCTATATCGCGATCGCACTTCCCCAATTTCTCTGTAATTTCTGAAGTCTCCAAACACCGAACGACCTCAGTGAAGCCCTAAATAATAGATTTTCAGTGGTTTGTCAACTTGTCAGTATCCCGCACTGGTTAAGGTGAGGCGTGAGGGCGCGAGGACGCCTTCACCATGTGCCAGTTGCGTATGTTTTGAACTAATTTAATGACTAATGACTAATGATTATCTTCCTCCGACGACGACATTTTTAATCCGCAGATGGGGGCCGCCGACACTTACGGGCAAACCGCTTTGGCCGCCTTTACCGCAACCGCCGTAAGCATAAACCGAGTCGTTTCCTATCGACTCAATATCCTTTAAAGTCTGAAATACATTGCCGCTTAAAGTGACATCGCTCACTGGTTCGGCTAATTTGCCGTCGCGAATCATAAACCCTTGAGCCGCCGCAAAGGTAAACATTTCGCCGTTGGTTTGTCCTCCCAACATCCGCACTGCATACACTCCTTCGTCAATGTCAGCAACCATTTCGTCAAAAGAGTGTTCGCCAGACTCGATCGCAGTATTAGTCATCCGCACCAAAGGCATAAAAGTAGCACTCAGAGCCCGGGCATTTCCCGTCGGACTTTCGCCCATTTTGCCCGCCGTCTCGCGATTGTGCATCCGAGCCGCTAAAACTCCGTTTTTAATTAAATGCTTGCACTGAGCCGGCACACCTTCGTCGTCATATTTTAAAGTTCCCGGCAATCCCGGCACAGTTGCATCGTCAATTACATTCAATTGTTCGATCGCCACAGGCTTGCCCAAAGTCAACAATTCCTGCATTTTTGGGTTTTCGTAAATGCCGTCTGCTTCCGACAAATGCCCGAAAGCTTCGTGAATAAAAACCCCCGACAAATAAGGGTCTAAAATCACCGGATACTGACCGCCTTTTACCGATTTTGCCTCTAGTTGGCCTACAGCTCGAACGGCAGCACTCTTAACACGATCTTCAATATTTGTCAAGACATCGTAATCCGATCGCGAGTGAATAGACTCAAACCCTTGGCGGACGACACCACCCTCGCCACGGGCGATCGCTCCGAAACGCCCGGTCACGTCCAAGCGCTCTTGAGCGATGCAAGTACCTTGAGAATTCACAAAATAAGTAATCCCAAATCTGTCGCTGTAACCTGCCATTGTCGTCTGAATTCGCGGGTCATAATCTAACAGCAACTGGTTGTAAGATTCGAGCAATTTCCGCTTTTCGGCTAGAGTAATAGAGCGCGGATCGCGACCCAATTCCACCGCTACATAATCTTGAATAGGGGTGACATCTGCTAGTAGAGTTTTTTCGCTGCCAACCAAGCGAGACTGCACTACAGCTTCTTCAATGCGGTCTTTTAATTCATCTAAACCGTTAAAAGTTACAAAACTCCAGCCACCTTTGTGACAGGCGCGGATGCCACCGGCGAGACTAAAACTGCGGTTGACAGCATCTAACTGAGGGCCGCGAAAACTAATCGCAGTTGACTCGCTTTGTTCGAGGCGAACTTCTAGATAATCTACGCGATCGCGGTAAGGTGCGATCGCTTCCATCAACTGTTCTTGCATCAAATTGCCCCTATGAATGATTAGCCGTAGCGCTGAAAAAAATTATTGCTAACCTTATTTTAGCTAATAACTCCCGTCTTTCGGGTGCGCGTTCCCGCACCGAGTAGGGTGCTGGCGCGGCGCACCCTACTCGGTAAATCCCGAGTCAGTCGATTTGAGATTTAAAACTTGATCCACAGAACTGATGATTAGAAGCTTGCCGATCGCCCGCGTTCGGCGGGTATCCTAGAACCCACAAAACTCGCGCCCGCTTGCGAAAAGCCCGGTATTCCGAAAATTTTGGATTTGCCTAGAGAAATCAAACTAAACTAAATCTATCTAAAGACGTAAAAAAATACCTTAACCCCCTGCAGATGGAATACTTTAAGGTTAAAAAATTCCAAATTTCACCGTATTTAGCAGCTATTTCGGCATCAATAGCAATTTTGGTCGGAGTTGCCATTTTAGATCGATCGGAACAGCGACGGTTTTTGCAGTACAACCGCGCTAGCACCCTCGATCGGCTCAGCACAGTCCGTTCTAAGCTGGAAGGATCTTTGAATTCCCGCCTGTTTTTGATGCGGGGTTTGGGGGCTTACCTTTCCAACAACCCAAACATCACCGAAGCCGAGTTTGCAGCGACGGCGAGAATTTTGGTGGCACAGCAACCGGGCATCCGCGCCATAACTTTAGTTAAAGGCACAACGGTCGCTTACATTTACCCACGGGAGGGCAATGAAGCGGTGATCGGGGTTGACTTGACGGCGCTACCCGAACAGCGGCAAATGGTCAAAGAGGTCATCCGAACCAGAAAAACTTTGCTTGCCGGGCCCGTGAAATTATTGGAGGGGGACGAAACTTTGATCAGCCGATCGCCGATTTTTCTCACACCCTCCGGCGCCAAGCCTGAAACAGGAGTTTACTGGGGCTTGACAGGTTTGATCCTCGACAAAAATTCCCTGATTGAGGAAGCAGGACTCAACGACTCCTCAGCGAAGCTGCAATACGCTCTGCGGGGCAAAGACGGGACTGGAGCCTCCGGCCCAGTGTTTTTCGGTGACGAGTCAATTTTTCAACACCATCCCGTGCTGCTGGAAGTGACTTTGCCCAACGGTTCCTGGCAGTTGGCAGCAATTCCGGCGGGAGGATGGCCTGCGAATTCGCCGTTTCGGGGCTGGCTGCTTTTTGGAGGTGGCTTGCTGGCACTTTTGAGCGGGGCGGCGGTTTTTAACTGGGTGTACGGCCGTGCGAAACTGCGATCGAGCGAAGTTAAGTACCGGCAATTAGTTGAGAATGCTAACAGCATGATTGTGCAGTTAGACAGTGAAGGCAAGATTACTTTTTTTAACGAGTTTGCTGAAACTTTTTTCGGGTATTCAGAAGCAGAAATCATCGGCAAAAGTGCGATCGGCACAATTATACCGAAAACAGAGTTATTTGAAAGTGACCTCGCGACAAAGATTCGAGACTGTTTGGCACAGTCGCAAAAATACTTCCAAAACGAAAATGAAAACATCCGCAGCAATGGAGAAAGGGTGTGGATAGCGTGGACAAATAAACCTTTACTAGATGCGAAGGGAAATGTGGCAGGACTGCTTTGTATCGGGACCGATATTAGCGATCGCAAACAAGCTGAAATCGCCCTGCAAGCTTCTGAATCGGAACTTCGAGCTTTGTTCGCTGCCATGAACGACGTAATTTTGGTGATTGATATTGAGGGACGCTACCTGAAAATTGCCCCGACAAATCCCGGACTTTTATACAAACCGTCGGCAGAACTTGTCGGCAAAAAAGTCAGCGAATTATTCGAGCCAGAAATTGCAGATTTTTGTCATGAGCAAATTCGCACCGCCCTTGCTACAAATCAAACCTGTACTTTTGAATATAACCTCGAACTTGCCAGCGTACAAACGTGGTTTGCCGCGACCATTTCGCCAATGAAAGAAAACGCGGTTCTGTGGGTGGCCCGCGACATTACGGAGCGCAAGCAAGCTGAAAATTGGTTAACCGGTCAGAAACAAATTTTAGAAATGATTGCTAAGGGCGCAACTCTTGGGGATACTTTAAATACTTTAGTTAAAATTATCGAACAGCAATCTAGAGATGTCATCGGTTCGATATTGCTTCTAGCTCCAGATGGCGAACATTTACTGCACGGAGCCGCGCCCAGTTTGCCCGACAGTTACAATGCTGCTATTGATGGCATAGCCATCGGCCCGGATGTCGGTTCCTGCGGCACTGCTGCCTTTAGTCGTCAACAGGTGATCGTTACAGATATTGCCAGCGATCCTTTGTGGAAAAATTTTCGAGATTTAGCCTTGAGTTTTGGACTGAGAGCTTGCTTGTCTACTCCTATTTTCTCATCTCAGAGTCAAGTTTTGGGAACTTTTGGAATGTATTATTCCCAACCGCGTCACCCCCATTTTTTTGAGCTGGAATTGATAGAGGCGATCATAAACTTAGCAGGAATTGCGATCGAACGCAACCAGGCAGAAGAAAGTCTCAAACAGCTTAATCAAGAACTAGAAAATAGAGTCAAACAGAGAACTGCTCAATTGATGCAAACTGAAGAACGCTGGCAGTTAGCGCTCAAAGGCAACAATGACGGCATTTGGGACTGGAACTTGCAAACAGGGAAATTTTTTGTGTCCGAGCGCTTTAAGGAAATCACTGGTTACGAAGATAGTGACATTAGCGATTACAATAACAAATGGAATACGAGTTTACATCCAGATGATTTAGTGAGTTCTCAGCAACTTCTTCAAGAACACTTGGAGAGAAAAACGCCGCATTACATCACCGAATACCGCTTGTGGTGCTACAACAGCGCCTACAAATGGATATTGAGTCGGGGACAAGCTTTGTGGGACGCATCTGGAAAAGCCGTCCGCATGGTTGGTTCAATTACTGACATTACGGAGCGCAAACAAGCAGAGGAAGCACTGCGGGAAAGCGAGGCAAGATTCCAAAAGCTGTCGGGTAATGTGCCGGGAGTAATTTATCAATTTGTATTGCGTACAGATAGCTCTTTCAGTTTTCCTTACATTAGTCCGGCTTGCCGAGAAATGTTTGAGCGAGAAGCAGAAGCTGTTCTGCAAAATGCGGCTTTAATAACAGATTTGATTCATCCCGACGACCGCCAAAATCATGACGAATCAGTTGCTATTTCAGCCCAGACTTTGCAACCTTGGCAGTGGGAAGGACGGTTCGTGCTACCTTCAGGCAAGATTCGCTGGTTGCAGATAATGTCGCGTCCTGAAGCTAAAGAAAACGGCGCTTTTCTTTGGGACGGCATTGCCGTTGATGTTACCGATCGCAAGCAAGCTGAGTTAGCGTTGCAAGAAAGCCAGCAGTTCATTAAAAAAGTAGCCGATGCTACTCCCGGTATTTTGTATCTCTACGACTTGGAAGAACAGCGAAATATCTACACTAATACTTCTATGTTCGCGCTTTTGGGCTATACCAGCGACGAAATTACAGCGATGGATTCGTCAATGATGCCTCAGTTAATACACCCCGAAGATTTTTCTAAAATTGTGAAACATCACGCCAGCTTTGCAGGAATTGAAGATGGCGAAACTAGGGAAATTGAGTACCGGATGCGGGCAGCAGACGGTCGATTTTTGTGGCTGCAAAGTCGGGATACTATTTTTAGTAGGAATGCGGACGGTCTGGCTAAGGTAATAATTGGGGTGGGCCAGGATATTACGACTCGCAAGCAAGCAGAGGAAGCACTGCGGCAAAGCGAGGGACGAGAAAGAGAAAAAGCTCGAGATTTAGAGTCAGCGCTGCTGGAATTGCAAGCTACTCAAACTCAGCTCATTCAAACAGAAAAAATGTCTTCTTTGGGGCAATTAGTGGCTGGCATAGCTCACGAAATTAATAATCCGGTTAACTTCATTCACGCTAACATTGATTATCTCAACCAGTATACAACACAGTTGCTCGATCTGGTTACTCTTTACGAACATGAGTATCCCGAACCTAATTCAAAAATTGTCGATCGCATTCAAGAGATTGATTTAGATTTCATGGCTGAGGATTTAAGAAAAGTTGTGGGCTCGATGCAGGTAGGAACCGAGCGCATCCGGCAAATTGTGTTGTCCCTCAGAAATTTCTCGCGATTGGACGAATCGGCAATGAAGCCGGTCGATATTCACGCGGGAATTGAAAGCACTTTGTTAATTTTGCAGCACCGCTTGAAGAGTCGGGACAACCACCCGGAAATTGAAGTAATTAAGGACTTTGGAAAACTGCCACTTGTGGAGTGCTATGCTAGCCAACTGAATCAGGTGTTTATGAATATTATTGCTAATGCAATTGATGCTATTGAAGAACGATATCACCAGTTATCGGTTCCACAATCAGAGACAAAGAGTGGACGGATTGCTATTTCCACGGGTGTAACCCCCCAAAACACTGTTAGGGTAGAAATTTCGGACAACGGTACGGGCATTTCCGAGGGGATAGTCGAGCGAATTTTTAACCCGTTTTTTACTACGAAAGCTGTGGGGAAAGGTACGGGCTTGGGAATGTCTATCGCGCACTCGATTGTGGTGGAAAAGCACAAGGGCAAGATTGACTGTATTTCGTCCATAGGATGCGGAACAACTTTTAAGATTGAGATTCCGATCGACAAAGTGTATAAATAGTAGGGGCGTCAGTCGATTTTAGATTTTAGATTTTAGATTTTAGATTTTAGATTTTAGATTTTAGATTTTAGATTTTAGATTTTAGATTTTAGATTTTA
>NZ_JAUBVF010000004.1:0-8680 GCF_036705685.1 Microcoleus sp. AT3-A2 | reverse complement strand
GATTGACTCCGCAGTGGTAGGGTGCGTCAGTCGATTTTAGATTTTAGATTTTAGATTTTAGATTGACTCTACAGTGGTAGGGTGCATCAGCATATCCTGATTTTCAGGCGCTGCGCCCGGAGTCATAACCTGACTCACCCTACAAGTTAACGACTAAAATAGACTGAAGCTGCTAACGAAGCGGTGCTGCATCAAACCTTTAATTGTATAAAAATTGACATGATGGGATTAATCCTGGAAGCCCTGCAAGCAATGGGACACAATGTCCGCTGGATGTCTTGGAATTTGTTTTTGGGTTTAGTACCGCTAGGCCTGAGTTTTTGGCTGTTCCGCAAACCTCGATCGCGCTGGCTGCTGTGGGGTACGGCGTTTCTCCTGGGCGCTACTTTTTTGCCCAGTACGCGCTCTGTTTTAGGCTATCTGAGGCATATTGTGCAAGATGTCGGCAAAACTTACGTTTTGGGGGCGATCGCGATTACACTGGCACTGATGGCTGTAGACATCTGGGTACTGCGGCAGCGCGGAGTTCGCTCTCTCCGGTGGTGGGGCGGCTTTTTCTGGTTTATCGGATTTTTGCCCAATGCGCCCTATGTTTTAACTGATATCATTCACCTGATCGAGCAGATTAAAGAGGGGAACTCGGTGTGGACTGTGACTCTAGCTTTGATCCCGCAGTATCTGGCGTTTATGCTGATCGGGTTTGGGGCTTACGTACTGTCGGTGATGAATCTGGGTTACTATTTGAAGCAACAGGGTTGGAGTAAATTTATCCTGGGAACAGAGATAACTATACACGCACTTTCGGCGATCGGAATTTATTTAGGGCGATTTATCCGCTTCAACACTTGGGACATTCTTACTAACCCCGATGCGCTGGTTAACACCATAATGAACGATTTGATTGGCAAGCGTCCGGTTTTAGTAATGGCTGTAACTTTTGTAGTAATTGCTGTTTTGTATTGGGTAATGAAACAAGTATTTTTAGGGATTAGCCAGCGATTTTATAGCAGTAAATTGCAGTCGGACTTGGCCGGCGATAGCGCAACTTCTTCCAGTTAGAGCGATTTGAGATTTGACATTTTCTCCACAGCTAACGTCTTAACTTTTTTGATCTCCCGGCCTAATTGCTCTGCAAATGTAGCAAGGGGCCTGACGATGAGAATGTTTTTAATTGCTGAAACTCTTGCTTTTATTGTCTTGGGCGTAAGTGCGTTCAGATGCGACTGCCGAAAGACTAATGCTATATCAGTCTTTCGGTAATACCAATTTTTTACCTAAACTCTTGAATAAATTACTGCCGCAATGTGTAATAAAACTTGATATGTTAGAAAAGTCGAAGTTGTTCTGTAAAAAGCAAAGATGAATCGATTTGACCGTCAGTTGTGGCAGAGATTTATTGCGATCGCTCAGCCTTACTTTTATCCTTTAGAGCCTGGGGGTGGCAGAATATTTTTAGGATTAGTAGCGCTGTTGTTGATATTTCTCTTCGCTGCGATGTTTGTGTTCGTCAGCGCTGTATGTTTGGGTACTCAAGTCTTATTTCCCGAATTTGTCAATAGTATTGCTGCCGGCTTAGTTACTTTGTTGAAAGGAATTATTAATTCGCCCGCAATTGCGATCGTGGCTTTCATGCTAATTATTCCTTTCAGTGCTTTTGTCTGGTTCAAAGACAGATTGACTGCACACAGGCAGCCCTGGGCTTTATTGACTTTGCTGCTGTTTTTGTCGCTGTCAGTCAGCGGTCTGAATGTAATAATTAGTTACGTCGGTAACTTTTTTAGCACAGCACTAGCTCAGAAAGACCAGCTCAATTACTGGAAGTATCTGTTTGTGTATGCAGGGGTTTTTGCAGTCGGCACTCCCATTGTGGTAATTTACCGCTATATCCGAGATAAATTGAGTCTCTACTGGCGAGATTGGATGACAAATAAGTTCCTGGATAAGTATTTTCAGAATCGGGCTTATTACGACATAAATTCACAAAAGGAAATAGACAATCCAGACCAGCGAATTTCTGAAGATGTCAAATCATTTACCCAGACAAGTTTGACTTTCTTGCTGATTATACTGGGTTCAATAGTTAATGTTATATCTTTCACAGGTATCCTGTGGTCTATCTCCAAACCACTTTCGCTCTTCCTGATTATCTACGCTATTTTGGGGACTGTCGCCACTCTAATTTTTGGTCAAAAATTAGTACCTCTTAATTTTAACCAGCTCAAAAAAGAAGCTAACTTCCGCTACGGACTGGTTCACATTCGCGACAACGCTGAATCTATTGCTTTTTATAGAGGGGAGGAGCAGGAATCTACGCAAATAAAGCAGCGGTTCGTTGAAGTATTCCGCAATTTTAATTTGCTAATTGGCTGGCAGCGAAATGTGGATTATTTTACCACGGGATACGGATATGCTGTTGTGATTATTCCGGCTTTGTTTCTAGCTCCTGCTTACTTTGCCGGCAAAATCCAGTTTGGAGATATTACTCAAGCAGGTTTTGCTTTTAGTCAGGTTTTAAGCGCTTTTTCAGTGATTGTAAATCAGATTGAGCCGCTGAGTTCTTTTGCAGCTAGTATCAATCGTTTGACTGTATTTACAGATACTTTGGAAGCCGAAAGGGCGGTATCTCGTGCAGGAGGAACTGCGATAGATGTAGTAGTTGATTCTCAGTTGACACTGGAACACGTTACTTTAGATACTCCGAAACATCAAAAGACTTTGATTAGGGATTTGTCGGTAGCAGTGCAGCCGGGTGAAGGACTGTTAATTGTCGGTCAAAGCGGTGCTGGGAAGAGTTCTTTGCTGCGGGCAATTGCGGGTTTGTGGGAATCGGGAACGGGGCGTTTGGCGCGGCCGGAATTGGGGGAAATGCTGTTTTTGCCACAGCGTCCTTATATGATTTTGGGTAGTTTGCGATCGCAACTTCTCTATCCCAACAGCAGCAGCGAGGTTGATGAGGAAAAATTGCGCTGCGTTTTGGCATCAGTAAATTTAGCAGATTTGCCGGACAGATTGGGCGGTTTTGATGCGGATTTAGATTGGGGTGAGATTTTGTCGCTGGGAGAACAGCAACGTTTAGCTTTTGCTAGATTGTTATTGACGGAACCGAGATACGCTATTTTGGATGAGGCGACAAGTGCTTTGGATTTAAAGAACGAGCAACATTTATACGAGCAGTTGCAAGCCACTGAAACTACGTTTGTAAGTGTCGGCCACAGAATGAGTTTGTTGCAATATCACCAGCAGGTTTTGGAACTTGTGGGCGATGGAAGTTGGCGGCTGCTTTCGTCCCAAGAATACCGCGCTAGTGCGACAATTTTTGGCTGATACAGCGCTGCTTTCAAAAATTGTGAATTTACCCGATTGTTGGTTGACGGTGGGTTGTGGTGCGGTGGGAGATTTATGGTTTGGTGCTATAAATTAAGCGCCGTGTCTCCACCCATCCTACAATAGGTTATACGGGTAGGGAGACAGCAACAATTTATGGCGATAAACTCCCCGTTCCTCATACCATCTTAGATTAAATAATTAAAGAATTGAATAATTGAATAATTGAATAATTGGGAATGACTGATTGTGTATGGGTTTGGATCACGGGCCTAGAGTTGCATTTTTTTAAACGGGTATCACAATCGATAATTGGGTATAAATATCTAAAACTGCCCAAACAGCAAAAAGCAAGCTGAACGTTTGCAGATTCGATTCAATTGCTCTCCCGCGAGAACTCACACAATATAATAGGAGATAGATTTTTAGTATAGGCGAGATTCCTACCTTGACTACTCCGATTCCTCAAAACTTTGTGCAAACGATCGCCAAACAGCGCGGTGTCACAGATGCAGAGTTAGAAACTGTGTTTATGGCTCTAGACGGTCAATCTACAGCGACGATCGCCACAAAGCTTGGCATTAGCGACATCGCCGTTCGCAAAAGACTCGGCGAAGTTTACAAAAAGTTTCAGATCGGGGGGAACGGCCCTGGAAAGCTTTCGGAATTGAGGCATCAATTGCTGTTTTCATACCACACCGATCAGGGAACGAGCGATTTTAGTGGAGGTAAAGGCTCTCTATTGAAGGTGGCGATTGGACACCGACAGGAAGATTGGGGCCAAGCACCGGATGTTTCGGTTTTTTACGGACGGACTGAAGAATTAACTACTTTAAAGCAGTGGATTGTATCAGATAATTGTCGGCTGGTAGCGCTGCTGGGTTTGGCTGGTAGTGGCAAAACAACTCTGTCGGTGCAGTTGGCAAAACAGGTACAGAATGAGTTTGATGTTGTGATTTGGCGATCGCTGCGATCGACACCCGCACCATCCGACTTCCTAGGAAGCTTAATTCAACTTTTTTCTAACCAACAAAAACCCGATGTGCCGTTAGCGGAGCCATCGAAGAGGATCGACCTCAACAGCAAA
Source organism: Microcoleus sp. AT3-A2 (assembly GCF_036705685.1). Lineage (NCBI taxonomy): Bacteria > Bacillati > Cyanobacteriota > Cyanophyceae > Oscillatoriales > Microcoleaceae > Microcoleus > Microcoleus sp. AT3-A2. Next base: position 4,269 of record NZ_JAUBVF010000004.1, on the reverse strand, counting down.
ATTTCGCGCTTGGTCGAGTATCTGCGGAAACACCGCTGTCTGGTAATTTTAGATGATTTTGAAGCGGTTCTCAGACCCGAAGAATTAGCGGGGCACTACCGGGAAGACTACGAAGGATATCGAGATTTAATCGTGCGACTGTGTGAGGTCAATCACAATAGCTGTTTACTGCTAGTTAGTTCGGAAGAGCCTACGGAACTGGCTTTGCTGGCGGGAGAAAAAGTGCGGTCTTTAAAACCTGCTATTTCCGAGGAAATAGCGCGGGAAATTTTCCAAGAAAAAGGTTTGTCTCCTCAAGATCGAGAGTTGGAAATCTTGTTATCCCGGTACGGAGGCAATCTGTTAGCATTAAAGATTGTAGCGACAACAATTAACGAGTTTTTTGAGGGGAATGTTTTAAAGCTTTTGGAAGCTACGGCTTTATTTATTGAAGAACATATCAGCAATTTGCTCGCGCAGCAGTTCGATCGAATGTCGAGTTCAGAACAAGAGATTGCCTACTGGATTGCTATTGCTCAAATCCCGATTTCCCTGGCGACTTTGCGAGAGCAGATGTTGGTCAATTCATCGCTTTCGGATTTGCTGAAAAATCTCGATTCTCTGGGTCGTCGCTCGCTGATTGACAAAGTCAGTGAGGGCGGGGAAACTGTTTTTATGCTTCAGCCTTTGATCGTGCAATATGTGAGCGACAGATTAGTCGATCAGATTCGAGTGGAGGTTTTGGAGACGATTAAGACCCAAGGAATAGAAAGAATGCGGCTGTTGAAAACTCACAAATTGAGCATCAACATTGCTAAACGGAAAGGGGATAAAGGCGAGCCTATTAGCTCTATTTTAGCATTAGTAAAAAATCGGCTGCAAGTTTTGTTTGCGAAAACTACAGGCTTTGAAGAACCGCTAAATATCCTGACCAAAGTTGCCTCTCATCTGGAGGAGAAATCGATTCTTGAGGTGGGATATGCTAAAGAGAATCTGGCGCAGATTATTTCAGAACTTCAGTGCTAACAAAAAAGCGATCGCCCTTAGACAAAAGCGATCGCCCAATTTTCAACAAAAACAAAATTCGATAAAACTATTTGAGAATGCCAAAAACAGATGCAGATTCAGACCGTGTAATTTTGTCCAAAGCAGGCGATTTTTGAGCTTGGGCAATTTTGGGAACCAAAAGTTGGTTCGCATAAATCCGAGGATTTTGTTGAGCAATTTGGATGTAAGATTGGCGGACTTCTGCGTTGACTGCGACAGTCTTGGCATCGTAAACTTGCATCGCCATGTTGGGATAAAAACCAATGCCGACAATCGGTATCAAAAAGCAAAATGCGATCGCCACTTCCCGAGGTTTAGCATCAATAAACGGTGCATCACCAGGCAAAACGCAACTATTACCGAAACAAACCGCTTCATCCAGATTGTTTCTCTGATTCTGGAGATTGAGATCCTCAAGGTCGCAAGCTGCTAGTGTCCCACAGTTGTAAAATAACTGTCGCAGCATCGAGAGCAAATAAATCGGCGTCAAAATCAGTCCCACTGCCGCCAGGAACACTGTCACCGCGCGGAAAGAACCGCTGTACATATCGCTAGTTGCGACGCCCACAAACACGGACAATTCGCTAGCAAAACCGCTCATTCCGGGGAGTGCCAAAGATGCCATCGCACCTACGGTAAACAAGGCAAACACTTTCGGCATGACTTTTCCAATCTCGCCCATCTCGTCCATGATCATTGTATGGGTGCGATCGTAAGTAACGCCAGCCAGGAAAAACAATACTGAGGCGATTAAACCGTGGGAAATCATTTGCAACAGCGCCCCGTTGATTCCCAAATCCGTGAAGGAAGCAATACCCAACAACACGAATCCCATGTGAGAAATCGACGAATTCGCTAAGCGGCGCTTCATGTTCGATTGGCCGAAGGAATTCAGCGCGCCGTAGATAATATTGACCACGCCGAGCACCGCCATAATCGGTGCAAAGTAAACGTGTGCTTGGGGAAGAAGTTCCAAATTCAGCCGAATCAGTCCGTATCCGCCCATTTTCAGCAATACGCCGGCCAGAATCATCGACACGGGAGAAGATGCTTCACCGTGGGCATCAGGTAGCCAAGTGTGGAAAGGGAAAATCGCCAGTTTCACGCCGAAGGCAATTAACAATCCCGCATAAAGCAGTAATTCTAAACCCAGTGGGTAGTCCTTCAAGCCTAGTTCTACCATGTCGAAGGTGGGGGTGCCTCCGCCGTAGAATGCCATTGCTAAGGCCGCTATCAAAATAAAGATGGAAGCGCCCGCGGTGTAAATCAAGAATTTGGTAGCTGCGTAGCGGCGGTTTTGTCCGCCCCAAATCGAGATTAGGAGGTACACCGGAATTAGTTCGAGTTCCCAGACAATGAACAGCAGCATGATGTCTTGGGCGACGAACACTCCTATTTGTGCGGAGTACATCACCAGCATCAGGAAGTAGAAGAGTCGCGGCTTGCGATCAACTTCCCAGGCTGCAAAGATTGATAGCGTCGTCACCAATCCCGCCAACAGTACCAACGGAACTGACAGTCCATCAACGGAAACAGACCAGTTGAGGCCTAAAGAAGGTATCCAGGAATATTGCTCGACGATTTGGAAAGTAGAGATGCTTGGATCGTAATGAGTCCAAAACACCCAGCACATTAATACAAAATCTGCAATGCCTACGCCTAGAGCATACCAGCGCACAGTTTTGCCGTCTGTATCGGGCAGAAAAGGGATGGCGAGGGAAGCTACGAGGGGTAGGATGACAATTGCGGTCAGCCAAGGAAATTGATCCGCTATCATGATAGTGAGAAAAAATACTTAGTTGGAAGTTACCAAGATTATAATACTAAATTTAATAAAAACTTAAGATTTGTAAATATTTTTTTTATTATTATAAATACGGGGTAAATCATATAAGCACAGTTTGCTGCAAAAGTCAAGAATTTTTCCAGTTATTAGTCAGGAGTCATTAGTCGCACTTTAGTGGTTGACAATTACCGATGACCGATTACCCTTTTGTCCTGCAGTGGAAAACTTGGGTAAATATTCAGATCGATCGAGATAAAGTCAAGAGTTGTTCGCCAAAAGATGCAATTAAAGTGCGATCGGCTAATTGCGAACTCCATTTTTCCGGTATACCAGATTCTCCGTAAAAAGCCCCCGCCAACTGTCCGTAAACCGCACCAGTGGTATCCGCGTCGTCGCCCAAATTCACAGCCAACAAACAGCCTTCGGCAAAAGAAGAACTGTTGTAAAACGCCCAAAGTGCCGCCTCCAAAGACTTGACAACATAACCCGTACCTTTAATTTCAGGAGGTTGTCGCCGCTTAAAAGAACCCGCCGCAATCTCATCAATCTCTGCCACCAGCGGATTTGCGGCCCAATATCCAGAAATCGGACAATATCTTTCCGAAAGCAACACATCTTTAGCAACTCCATTCACCGCCCCCGCAATTAAAGCACCGAAATAACGGCAAGCATCCACACAAGTAGCAGCACCGTGAGTAGTTCTCGAACTTTCTCCAGATTTTTCTATGACTTCTAAAGGATTTTTAGCATAAAACAAAGGCACGGGAGCCAAACGCATAATCGAACCGTTTCCAGCAGTCTGAGCATCGGTAAAACCGCAGTAAGGTTTTCTTGTATCTTCAAACTTCCAAAGTGCTTGTTGAACCGTATTGCCAATATCAAAACATTCACCAGTGCTGCTCAAATGACCATTTCGCCACCACCGCACATAAGTTTCTAACTGATGGACTGGATCGAAACCTTGTTTCTCAATCAAACTTTCAGCTAAACAAAGGGCCATCGAAGTATCGTCCGTCCACTCGCCCGGTTGCAGTCGAAACGGGCCGCCGCCCACCATATCGTTAATAGGCGCAAACGTTCCGGGGCGACAGAACTCTAAAGTTGTTCCGAGAGCATCGCCAACTGCTAAACCGAGAAGACTGCCGCGATAATGTTCTATTTGCTGCATAACATAATTGAAAATTAATAATTAGTAAGCGCTAGTGAATTCAAAACCATTTCTCTCTGCATCGTACCTGCCTGTATAACAATCGATGCCAAACTTGTCAAATTCTCTCTTTCTCTATTCTCTTAATTCTCTTTCTCTGTGTTCTCTGCGCCCTCTGCGGTTCATTAAAAAAAAATCTCGTCCACAAGCGATACCAAATTTGTGAACTTCTCCTGACGGGGTGACAGGTTGCCTGAAAATCATACAGTCCGGCAATCCTAGACAAATCGCCTAGAAAAAGATAGGGTAA
>NZ_JAUBVF010000092.1:0-16143 GCF_036705685.1 Microcoleus sp. AT3-A2 | reverse complement strand
TTTTAGTAGGCATTGACTTTTTATAAATATCCTCATATTATACTATACAATATGCGTTTTAGATGCTGAACAGCTTATATGATTTTAAAGTTGAGTCTGACTCCCTCTTTAGATAGATTTGTTATTACCTTTATTTCTAAGTTAAAGGTTCGATCGCAAATTCGACAAGTTTATTTTTAGAAGAAAGACCTGATTTAATGCCGATCGCAGATTTCGGCACTTTAAACTTTTTGGCCAACAGCATGATTAATTCTTGATTGGCTTTACCCTCGACTGGCGGCGACTTGAGATGTATTGTGAGGCTGCCGTCGGGTTGTTCTGCGATGCTTTGCTGTTTGGAATTCGGTTTAACTTTGACTGTGAAAATTTTCATGTGACTAATGACTAATAACTAATGACTAATGACTAATAACTAATGACTAATGACTAATAACTAATGACTAATGACTAATGACTAATAACTAATGACTAATGACTAATGACTAATAACTAATGACTATCTAAATGTTCGATCTTCGTTCCCAAAACTTTCAGGAATTCAGCCAGCCAGTTAGGATGTGCTGGCCACGCGGGGGCGGTGATTAAATTGCCATCGACTACGGCTTCGGTAACTGGAACTTCTGTATATTTGCCGCCCGCCCGGAGTACGTCGGGGCTGCAAGCGGGGTATGCGGTGCAGCGTTTGCCTTCGAGTACGCCGGCGGCGGTTAGGACTTGCAAGCCGTGACAAATAGATGCGATCGGCTTTTTGCTGTGGGCAAAGTAGCGGGTAATTTGCAGCACTTGTTCGTTGAGGCGGATGTATTCTGGGGCGCGTCCTCCGGGGATAACCAAAGCGTCGTAGTCTGCCGGGTTGATTTCGTCAAAAGTCGCATTTAAAGTAAAGTTGTGACCGGGTTTTTCGCTGTATGTTTGATCGCCTTCAAAGTCGTGAATAGCGGTGCGAATTGTTTGGCCTGCGGCTTTTTCCGGGCAGATGGCGTGGACGGTGTGACCTACCATTTGCAGTGCTTGGAAAGGTACCATTACTTCGTAGTCTTCTACAAAGTCGCCGACTAGCATTAATATTTTTTTGGCTGTCATGTTTACAACTCCTGTTATTTTGATTTGGTTAAATAGGATTTCCCAAAAATCAATACTCCGGACAGTTTTTGAGACCGAGGCTGAAACCCTAATTCTACCGTTAGCATTTGACCTCACTGAGAAGGCTGAAACCCGCATTCTGCCGTTAGTGATTGAAAACTGTCCGGACTATTGAAAAATGCGGGGCAGTTAAAAAGCTTGCCCCGCAAGCTATTCTGGAATCTAGAAACCGTTGCGTCCCCAAATGACCATTGAAATTGAGAAGGAGAACAGAACTAGCACCGAAACCCAACCGAGTGACAAAATATCCATAGCTATTTATTGAACAAACTGTACAAAGTGACTCCAAACCTTATGATAAGTCAATTTGAGCCATTTTTGAAATGAGGGTACAGTGAAGGACTCGTCAAATTTTAGTGCTGCTGAACGGGTAGAATCTTTGAAAGCAGGGAGTGTTGCTGCTTTGTCTTGTTTGCTGGCTTTTGGGGCGATCGCCCTTGTTAATAGCTTAATTCTAGCGGATAGGTTGGATTCTCTGGCGAGTTTGCAGGTAAGGGAAATTGACCTAAATTTTGCCTTCAGGGGGGCGATCGCACTTTTGGGCGGTTTTTTGTTCGGCGTGACTTACCGCTATGCGATTCGCCGAGATGTTAACCCGCAGCTTAAATCTGGTGCGGTGTTGGCTTTTGGGTTGGTGCGGGCTTTTGGACAACTGGATGCTGGATTGTTTTTTGAATCCGGGAAGATGCCCGCCCTACAGGAGTTATTGCCGTTTGCGGTTCGCGGTGTCGAGAGTGTGGTATTGTTTGCGATCGCGGGTTTGGTTTTGGATTGGGCGATCGGGCGATCGTGGATTAAGCCTTTCGATTCTTAAGTCTGGGCGGGTTTTGTACAAAAATCTGCAAAGGGCGGAAGTTTTGTATTGTTCGCTTAAACCGCCCCTACAGGTTTTTGTGTTTTTTGAGGTTTGGATATTTAACTAAAAGTTAATACGTCAAATTCGGGATTGCCGTAAAGCATTTGCCTGTCTACCGCCGACAAAACTTTATTGTTAGCAGCATCAGAAACTAAACACTGACAAACTAGCTGCGCTACATCCGCCCGGTGAATAGTTCCAGCAACTAGACAATCTTCTGTTAAAATACCGTTGCCTGTTGCAGGTTCCGATTTGAGTCCGCCCGGACGAATCACTGTATAAATCATCCCGCTTGCTATCAAATGATTTTCGGCTTTTTCCTTTTCAATTAAGACCGGGCCCAAAGTTTCCAAAACCTGCGGTTGCAAAGCAGCGGCACTTTTACCGCTACCGATGGATGAAACTAAAATAAATTTTTGCACGCCTGCTTTGACAGCCGCATCAATCAAGTTTTTGTTTCCCAAATAATCTGCTCTTTCTCCATCTTTGGGCAAGCCACCAATTGTGCTGATTACGGCGTGAATTGGCTCACCGCCAGCCATCGCAGCTTCCATAGCTGCTGCATCCAAAGCATCGCCAGTCACGACTTTGATGCCCATTGCTTCTACTTCGGTGCTGGTTGCGGGCGATCGCAAAAGTGCTGTTACTTGCATCTTTTGTTCTACCAACAACTTCGCGATTTCTAGGCCTACGCCTCGGCTAGCACCCGCTAAAAAAATGTGGGATTTCTCTGTCATATTAATTGTGTTTTAAGTTGTGCAGAAATTTGTTGTTTTGACTGTGGAACAGTATACAACAATCCTCTGTAATTTTTTGAATTAGTTTTTTTTTACCGCAGAGGGCGCAGAGGGCGCAGAGGAAGAGAGGGGAATGATTGGCAATTACCGATTGCCTATTTCCCATTTACGTTAGAGTTTTTTGCCCACTATTACTACCCAAGATTGAGCTTCGCGCGGTAAGCCGGGGGGGCGATAGTAGTGATTGACAATTGCAAATCCCGCTTGTTCTAAACAAGGCGCTAAAGTATGATATTCCCATCCGGCAGTATAGCGTTTTCCCGTTGGTCGCTCGTCGTATCCTTCCCAATTTCCCCGGCACATTGACATGACAATTGCACCGCTAACAACTAAGGCTTTGTGCAAATCTTGCAGCACTTTCACCATCTCGTCGCTGGGAACGTGAATCAGGGAAGCATTGGCAAAAATACCGTCAAATTCTGATTCTGGCAAGTCGAGATTCAGAAAAGATTGTTGCCAAACTTCGCATCCTGACAACTCTTTTGCTATTTCTACAAAAGCCGGAGTTGCATCTAAGCCTACAACTGTGTGTCCTTGGCTCTTGAACGCTACTAAATCTCGTCCCGGCCCGCATCCTATATCGAGAATTTTACCGGGATTGCGGGGCATAGCAGCCGTCAGTGCGGATCGATTTTGAGATACGTCGTGATGCCAAGTTCCTTCTCGGAAAGATTCGGCAGTTAGCTGGTATTCGGCGATCGTAATTTCTTCGCGTTTGTCCACAATTTCCCCCTCTTGTATTATTTTAGATTTTAGATTTTAGATTTTAGATTGAAGAATGTCTACCGTAGGGACACTCCAAAAGCCCATTGGTGTGAACTTAAGGCTAAAACCCTTGATAAATATCGGTTTTACCAGAGTCTAGATCCCCCTAAATCCCCCTTAAGAAGGGGAGTAGGGGTTGACTTTGATCAAACTCTTGTCCCCCCCTTCTTAAGGGGGGCTAGGGGGGATCGAACCCTAATAGTCAAACAGCAGGATGGTACTAAGTTTGACGTTAAGTTGACACGCTTTGGGCACGCCCGTGTCCTACTCTATTTCATGCGATTGAAAACTGGTATAAGAGTTACACAACCAGGGTTTTTTGTTCGGATTTTGTAACTGCTGAATCAGCTTCTAAGAGAGAACCTTCGGGGGATTCGATCGCAAATCCCGCATCTCGAATCATGTCCCAATCTTGGTGGGCAGCTTGTCCGGGAGTTGTCAGATAATCGCCAACAAAGATAGAATTAGCGGGGTAGAGTCCGAGAGGTTGCAGTGATCGCAAATGCACCTCCCGTCCCCCAGCAATCCGAATTTCTTGACTGGGAAGCAAAAATCGGAACAAACAGAGAATTCGCAAACATTGGCGGGGAGTTAACCTGTTCACATCTGCAAATGGCGTGCCGGGAATTGGAATGAAAAAGTTAACCGGCACGCTAGTAACGCCCAAATTGCGAAGCGAAAGCGCTAAATCGATCGCATCATCATCCGATTCGCCCATCCCCAAAATTCCGCCGGAACAAGTTGTGATTCCCGCTGCTTTTACGTGTTCGACGGTTTCCACCCGATCGCCAAAAGTGTGAGTCGTGCAAATGTCTGAGTGATATGATTCGGAAGTATTGAGATTGTGATTTACGCGATCGACTCCAGCTTTAGCCAGCCGGTGAGTTTGCTCCTCGCTCAACAATCCCAAACAAGCACAAATTTTTAGGTTATAATTTGCCTTCACAGTCTCGACAGCATCCAAAACGCGATCGAAAGTAGATGCGCTGGGTTGGCGGCCCGAAATCACCAAACAAAACGTACCAGCTTTTAACTCTGCTGCGCGTTGGGCGGCATCCAGAATTTTCTCCTTAGCTAAAAGCGGATATTTCTCAATTTCCGCAGTCGAAATTTTTGACTGAGAACAATAATGGCAATCTTCAGGACAAAGGCCACTTTGAGCATTTAACAAATAGTGCAGCCGGACTCGGTTTCCCCAGTAGTGGCGGCGCACCCGATAAGCTGCGTTTAGTTGTTCCAGCAAAACCTCATCCGGTGCGCGCAATACGGCTAAAGATTGCTCGCGAGAGAGACATTTGCCCGCCAGCGCGTCGTCAGCCAAATCGTTCCAATTGGGTAAATTCATTACTAAAATTAAAGGGTTTACAGAGTATCCAAAACCTGACGAATTACCCGATAAATCGATTCTAGTTCATCAGGAGAAATGCAGTAGGGAGGCATCAAGTAAAGCGTATTTCCCAAGGGGCGGAGCAAAAACCCCGCTTCGAGAAATCTGGCTTTCAATACAGGAGCAATGTCATTAAAATAACCGGAAACGCTTTCGGTTTTCACATCCATTGCTGCGATGGTGCCGCAAGTCCGAATCCGTTCGAGTTTAGGATGATTTCTCAGCCATTGATTCAGATATTGGCGGTGTAGTTTTTCCATCCCTTGATACACACTTGGGTTTTGCTCCAAAAGCTCCAGGGATGCTACGCTTACCGCACAAGCTAAGGGATTCCCGGTGAAAGAATGACCGTGAAAAAAAGCTTTGTCCGATTCATCTCGCCAGAAAGCTTGATAAATATCCTCCGATGCCATTGTGACAGCAATTGGCAAGCAGCCGCCAGACAATCCTTTAGACAAACACAGGATATCCGGTGAAGTTGCAGATTTAACCGAGGCAAACAGTTCGCCCGTGCGACCAAAACCCGTCATTACTTCATCGTAAATCAACAATACATTAAACTGGCGGGCAAGTTGTGCGATCGCCTGCAAAAACTCAGGGCGGCACATTCGCATTCCCCCGGCACCTTGCACCAAAGGTTCGATAAAAATTCCCGCATAGCCACCCTGCTTTAACAAAAACTCCAATTTCTCTAAACTCGCCGCCTCCTTGCTTTCCACCTCCTCATCGCTGTCAAAAGTCGCCGGAAAAGGAACAACATCCCCAGCAAACATTAAAGGTGTAAAAGATTCCCACCACAGCGAACTTCTGCCAGCAGACATCGCGCCCACAGTATCGCCGTGATAACCTCCCTCAAAACTAATAAAGCTAGTGCGGTTAGTTTCTCCGAGATTGCGCCAATATTGAAATGCCATTTTCAGAGCAACTTCAACAGCAGTTGAGCCGTTATCAGAAAAGAAAATCCGCGTTAAAGAAGCAGGCGTATGAGTTAGCAATTTACTCGCAAGTTTCTCTGCCGGTTCGTGAGTAAACCCCGCAAAGATTACGTGTTCTAACTTTTGGGCTTGTGCGTAAAGAGCCTCCGCCAGAACCGGATGGCTGTGCCCGTGAACAGTCACCCACCAACTAGAAATGCAGTCAAGAATTTGCCGCCCGTCTGCCAATTCCAGCACCGATCCTTTGCCACGAATTACCTTCAGTGGCGGGGCAGCCGTTTTCATTTGTGTGAAGGGCTGCCAAATCGGTGAAGTAGAAGAATTCTGTTCCTTATTCGTCGTCATTTTTACCCTGGTAACTAATCTCAACTCGCATTTTAATATAGCAATGTTAACTTACTTGGCAACTCTTTATATTCTCTTCTCTTTTCTTCTCTTCTCTTCCTACCCTACCCTTCGGGAACCCCTGCGGGGAACGGGAACGGCTTCGCCGAACGTGTCCTTAGCGTCTTCGCGGTTCGTTAAAAAAAATCTATTTTGGTGTCGAGGGCGGCTGCGCTGCAACGTCAGCCCCCATACCACGTATTCCCCGGCGAAGGTTAAATTTGTCAGTTACAATTTTCTGCCTTTCAGCAAATAAGTCGTCATTGCTCCTTTGCCTTTAACATTAATTTTACCGCGCTTTTCCAACAAATACTTATCGCACAGCAACTCATAAGTTGAGTTACTAACTTGAATTTTACCAGGAAGTCCCTGAGATTCCATGCGGCTTGCTGTATTCACAGCATCTCCCCACAAATCGTAAATAAACTTTTTAGTGCCGATGACACCTGCTACAACAGGCCCAGTATTAATGCCAATGCGGATATTGAGAGGTTTACCGCATTCGTCGCGGAATTTCATAATTTCTTGCTGCATTTCCAGGGCCATTTCGGCAATAGATTCGGCGTGATTTGTACAAGGAAGTGGCAAACCGCCTGCTACCATATAATTGTCACCGATCGTCTTAATTTTTTCTAAGCCGTATTGTTCGCTTAAGCGATCGAAAGCTGAAAATATTTTGTTAAGTAATTCTACTAATTCTTCAGGAGAGGTGCGCGAAGATATTTCGGTAAAGCCCACAATATCAGCAAATAAAACCGTAACCTCAGCAAATCCGTCCGCAATATTTATATGGCCTTGTTTTAGGCGATCGGCAATCATTACAGGTAAGATATTTAGTAATAAACGTTCCGACTTTTCTTGTTCAGCGCGCAATACTTCCTCAGCTTGTTTCCGCTGTGCAATTTCCTTGTAAACTCGGTGAAACATTTGATTAAATGCGACCATTAGTTCTCCCAACTCGTCATCGCGTTTGACAGACAGAGAGTAGAAATCAGGTTGATCTCGATCTTTGCTCAAAGCGTCTCCGGCAGATATCAAGTCATCGCGCAATCTCAAGAGAGGTGCAATTACTGTCAGCCCTAAAAACAACATAGTCACAGAAGTGACAAAGGCTGATATAATGATGACTAGAACCGCAATCCGCCCGATAAATGCGTAGAGTTCCGGCTGGACGGTGGAAGCGTCGTGGCGAACAATTAAGATGTAATCGCCTCCCAAATGTCGCTCCGTCCAAGCAATATCGTAGCGCTTGCCATCGAAATTGTGACTGTGAACTATACGAGATTCTTTTAGTTGCTCTAAACTGATTTCTGGGGGTTCGCCAAGTGTATATATTAGTTCACCGTTAGCTTGGTAAATAGATAGTCCTAAGACTACTTGAGAATCCTTAGTAATATTTTTTACTTCTTCTTGCAAGAAAGTGCGATCGGAAATATCTTGTTGGAGCAAAAACTCTAGGGAATCAACGGTCGCCCGAGATACCTGTTCCAGTTGGCTTAAAAGTTCATTTTCTCGCCGAAAATAAGAGGGAACTAAAATAATTCCCTCTATGACAAGAATGCTAGCAAATACCCACAAAGCTATTTGCCTAGACAAGCGAGATTGGAAAAATTTCAAGAATGATAAAATCCGCGATCGCATAAAATTTACTATTTTGCAAATGGCTAATGTAGGACATAGGAAAAAAAACCGGGTTTCTGGTAATCAATTTTGGGTGTGTCAACGAAGCAACCGCGCAGAAACCGGGTTCTCAAATCTCCTGTGTAATTCCTGTAATTGTCAGTAGTCAACAGCCAGCAGCCATTAACTGTTAGTTCTTGGCTGACGACTAATAACGAATTACTGATGACTTCGGACTAACTAGCAGATCCCTTAGTAATATAATAAACAAATTAAACCAGAACTGCGCTGACTAACCTGCCTGCAAGCAGATAAGTATTCATATCGCCCTTGCCTTTGACGTGGATAATTCCTCTGTCTTCAAACAAATACTTATTTTGCAAGATATCGTAAGTTGATTGTGTGACTTGAATCGCGCCGGCAATCCCGTGGGATTCCATGCGGGCTGCTGTATTAACGGCATCGCCCCAGAGGTCGTAAATAAATTTTTTAGTGCCAATAACTCCCGCAATTGCAGGCCCGGTATTGATGCCGATGCGAATGTTAATTCCTGCATGATGTTTGGCATTAAATTTTGCTAATTCGTCCTGCATATCTAAAGCCATTTCCGCAATGCTTTCGGCGTGGTTGGTGCTAGGCTTTGGCAAGCCTCCCACTACCATGTAAGCATCTCCAATTGTTTTGATTTTTTCCAAGCCGTACTTTTCGGTCAGACAATCGAAGGCTGAAAAAATTTCGTTGAGAAACTCGATCAATTCTTCGGGAGATCTTTTTGCTGAAAGCACGGTAAAGCCTACGATATCCGCAAACAAAATCGTGACTTCTGCGAAGCGGTCAGCAATACAGCTTTGGCCGTCTTTTAACCTAGCAGCAATGGATTCGGGTAAAATATTGAGCAGCAGGCGATCGCTCTTTTCCTGTTCTTTTACCAATTCTACATTAGTTTCTTGCAATTGTGCCGTGCGTTCCCTGACGCGCTGTTCTAATTGTTTAGCATTTTGGCGCAACCTGCTGATAGCTAAAGTTAATCCTGTTACCCCTAAAACTGAAAGTCCTACTAACAGTAAAAACAGGTTTTTAAGTTCACTTTGAGTTTTTTGAGTGATGGTATCGAGAGGTTGAGTAATTTCTAATATCCCCCGCACATCTCCCACTTGCCAATCATTCTTAGGACTGTCGCGGTGAGTATTGTGACAGTTGACGCAGCTAGAACTTAGAATATCTGCCTCGGCATATCGAAAGGCTGGCTTGCCGCGAAAATTATCAACTCGGAAAAAATTTTGTGTCGGATTTTGCGTCAAATACGTAATAGCTTGCCGTTCAAAATCGTCTCGGACTCCGCCTTCTTCTTGTCGCCAGGGAAACGGGTAGTCGCTGTAGAGACGAACTGATACTTCGGGATTTTTCTTGGTGATATTTTGACCTAGTTCTATTAAGAAAGTAGCCGGTACCGGAATTGTTACTTTTGTCGGGTTGTAGTCGTGAGTAAAGTTAATCGCTTTAGCGGTGTTTAGAGGATTGACAACATCGGAACTGTAAAGCGTGCGGGCTTCTTTAATAGCTTGGGCATAGAGGGTGGCATTTTGGAGGGCTTGCGATTCGATTAGGGTGGAGGAAAGACGATACATATTTGCCATCGCTACTCCTACACCTACACAAAATAAAATTGTCAGCGCAAGCAGAATTCGCTTATAAATTAATTGGCTGATGGCAGCCCGACTGCGAGAAATCAACTGGCGCATGGTATCCTCAAGTCTGAGCTTTAATCTTTATTTCAATTTATGCACTACTAACATAACACTGCTTGTTCAGACTGTTTTGCTGGCGTCCGGGGTAAACCAATACTCTCTGGGTGCAACGGAGGGTTAATTATTGTTTACCGCGAGTGTTTCCCTTATCCGTAAGAATACGCATAACTTTATAGTGATTTTCTGTTGAGTGAAGTACAGATGATCGGTTAAGGACAGGGCAGTGCCGTGTCCCTAATTCACGCAATTTTTGCTTTATCTCGGTTAGGATAGCAATTGTAGTCTATGGTTGGCGATCGTGAATTCTGACTCTACTGCCTCACCTACTAACAAGGAAATTTTTCCGGGAGAAGTTTTCGTCAATACTGCTGATTTTGATACGGGCATTCGGCGACTTTTACCTAAATATGACGAAATGCTGGATGTAGTAGCAGGCTGCATTGCTAACACAAACCACCGCATTTTAGAACTCGGCTGCGGTACGGGGGAACTCACTTTAAAAGTTCTCAAACGCTACCCGTCTGCGGAAATAGTGGCTGTCGATTACTCGCCACGAATGCTTAATTTTTCCCGCGCCAAAATAGAGTCGGCAGGATACGCAGCCCGGTGGACTGGAATAGAAATGGATTTTGGAGAATGGGCGAACAATCCCAATTTCTCAGGCTTGGGCGATAAATTCACTGCTTGCATTTCATCTCTGGCAATTCACCATCTTGAGGATGACATGAAGTTGAAATTGTTTGAGCGCATTCGCGAAAGTTTAAATGCTGGTGGCTGTTTTTGGAATGCCGACCCTCTTTTAGCAGAATCAGCAGCAATGAAAGATATTTATCAAGCGGCGCGAGAAGATTGGGCGCTAAATCAGGGGGAAACCTTAGCCGAAATTCGGGCAAATGTGGGGACGAGTGTCTCTTACGGGTATTCTAATCCCGATCGCCTAGCTACACTTTCGGCACAGTTGGAAATGCTGGTAAAAGCTGGATTTGAGACTGTTGCAGTTCCTTGGAAATACTACGGTATGGCGGTGTTTGGGGGATTTGTTAATTAAAAAAGCAGCCCTGGAAGCAGAACTTCTATATGTAGGGTGTGCGAATAAGCACCTTACTGCTTAAAGAAACATTGCTGTTAGTATTTTATTTTACTAAGTTCTGCTAAAAAAAATATATAATACTGCCAGCATGGAGTAAACAAAATGACTGCAACTGCGATTCAAAGTATTGACTGGGATGCTTTTTCTTCGGAACTATCGGGAATCGAAATAATTAGCGATCGCGCGCAAGTTGTCAAGCTATCTCAAGACTATTATCACTTCAGTCCAGTTTTGCAACCTCTTTTAAGTGATAAAACAGGAGATTTAGTAGTTCGTCCCGCCAGCGAAGCCGAAGTTTTGCGGATTGCGGCGGCCTGCGTCAAATCCAAAATTCCGCTAACTGTTAGAGGTGCAGGAACGGGCAATTACGGGCAGTGCGTTCCCCTCAAGGGCGGCGTCATTTTAGATACCACAAAAATGCACAGTATCCGCTGGATAAAACCGGGTTTAGCTTGCGTAGAACCGGGGGTGAAAATGTCGGTTTTCGACAAACAAGCGCGAGAAACTGGTTGGGAATTGCGGATGGTTCCCTCAACCTATCGCACCGCAACGATTGGAGGATTTATCGGCGGCGGTAGCGGGGGAATTGGTTCGATAACTTACGGGCAATTGCGCGATCGGGGAAATCTTCATGCCGTTCGAGTCGTTACAATGGAAGACGAACCCCGCGTCATCGAATTGCGCGGCGATGAAGTGCAAAAAGTCAATCATGCTTACGGCACAAATGGGATTATTACTGAGTTAGAAATTCCCCTCGCCCCTGCTTATCCTTGGGCGGAAATCATTGTCGCTTTTGACGATTTTATGACATCGGCAAACTTCGGTCAAGCTTTGGGTGATGCTGACGGAATTATCAAAAAACTAATTTGTGTTTGTGCTTGGCCGATTCCTGCTTATTTTGCTGCTTTCCGCGATGCAATTCCTGAAGGTAAGCACTGCGCTTTGTTAATGGTAGCTGAATCTTGTCTGGAACCGCTGCAAGATTTGGTGCGCGAATATGGCGGCACAATTTGCTATCAAAAAAACGCGCAAGCAGCGAGCAAAGGTGCAGCAATTGCTGAATTTACTTGGAATCATACAACTCTACACGCTCGCAGCGCTGACCCTTCTCTGACTTATTTGCAGACGCTTTTTCCCGCAGATAAAGGTTTGAAATTGATTGAAGAACTGTACAATTATTATGGGGATGAGGTGATGATGCACTTGGAGTTTTTGCGGATGAATGGCAGGGCGATCGCCGCAGCTTTGCAAATAGTTCGCTACACTACGGAATCACGGCTCAATGAAATTATTCGCTATCACGAAGAGCAAGGCGCAATGATTGCTAATCCTCACACTTATATATTGGAAGATGGAGGGATGAAAAGTATTAATGTGGAACAGTTGCAGTTTAAAGAGTTGGTCGATCCTTACGGTTTGCTTAATCCGGGTAAAATGCGGGCGTGGTTAGAACGGGGTTAAGGGCGATGGTTTTTAGATAAGATTCGGATCTTGAAATTGCTGCTAGACAAACGAAGTCCGCCTAAGCGCTGGCTTCGCCCACGCGGACTATGAAATAAACCAACAGCAGTGGTAAATTTAAGGGACGGGGGCGGTAATTTCTGCTGGTGCGATCGCCCCTGGTGTAGGTACTGCTTGCTTTTCCAGTAGTAGGCGCTGTTTGTTCCGAAATTCTGCGGCCGCATCGTTCAAATTTTGGCGCTGTTCGGTAGTAAATTCTTCCATGCTGCGGCCACCGCCCAATTTGGATCGGTGAATTAAATCAAATATTCCGCTGCCGCTGCTGCGGCCGGAAAAGGGGTCGGTATTGTCTTGAGTTTGAAAGTCTTGCAGCGGTTGGGCATTAGTTAAACCGCTGGCTTGAGCGAAGCTTGCTTGAGGCGATAACAGAGCACAGGATGCGATCGCGCTTGCAGCAATCCCTATCATTAATTTGCCGGATTTGGAAGTTTTGGTGTTCATCATTTATTAGTTGAATCTTCAAAAAAACAATTCTATCTAAACAATATTCTGACTTGTGACTAAATATTATATTACTTCCCTGGGGCTAAGGATACGGCCATGCCGATTGGTGTCAACTTAAGCTTTTAGTCCCGCAGTCCTCTCGCTTACCCGGTAGTCCGCCAGGGAATGAATTCCCTGTCTCATAGCGAAAGTCCTCTGAAAGAGGACTGAAGAAGTCATTAGTCCTATCCAAGAAGACTTTGGCTTTGAGAGTCTTGTTTCAACCCCTGACTGACTATCGGTTTTAGCTTAAGTTGACAGGACGAAAGGCATCCTAGAATTGACGGTGCAGGTAAAACGATCGCCCTAACTAAGCAAACCTGCGTCGCAGCAGCGGTTGAATGCTCAGCAGCGCTACGACATCAAAGGCTAGCAATACTAACAGCGCTCCTCCAAAGGTAACATTACCCCAAGGAGCCTGCATCACGACACTGGCTAACGACCAATCGCTGTGCAGGTACAGGTAGCGGATGGGTTCGATCGCATAACTCAGAGGATTGAGAGTCACTACAACTTGCAGCCACTCTGGCATAAATGACAGCGGCGCGAGGGCTGTGCTGGCAAATAACAGCGGCAAGTTAGTAACAAAAATGACCGCAATTAATTCTACGTGGCCGGGAAGAGCGAAGGCTAAACCCAGACTCAAGCCGGTGACGCCCAAAACTAATAGTAGGACGATCAGGGCGATCGCCGCCAGTCCGGCAATTCCGGGGAATCCGGCGCCCAAAAACGCTCCCGCTGTAACGATTGTGCCGGTTTGGATAAAGCTGAGAGTGACGATAAAAATAGCCGAAGCGAGGACGATCGAAAATCTGGAAGCCAACGGCGCGACTAACAAGCGGTTGAGAAATCCGAACTCGCGATCGAACATAATCGGCAAACCAGCATTCAGCGCCCCGGCAAAGGCTGTAAAAACGATTACACCAGCGCCGAGAAATTGTCCGTAATTCTGGCTTTCGCCGAACAAGCCGGCGGGTGCATTTTCAAACAGAGCTCCGAACAAAACCAACCACATCAGCGGCTGAATAATGCCTGCAACTAGCGTCGAGGGGCGGCGCTGCAATTGAATAAACAGGCGCTTGGTTAAGGCGAGTGTTTCTTGGATGAAGTCGCCTAGCAGGGAAGTGGAAGTGTCAGCGGATGCCGTGGAGAGTGGCCGCTGCTGGTTGAGGTTGTTGGGGGATGTAACAGTACCGCTCATAATTGCTTGTTGATTAAATCTAACTCTCTTTACAGTAGCAAGTCTGGAGGTATTGGTGGTGTTGGGCTGGCGATCGTCACAAGCCAGCAGATTAGGTTGTATAGTCATGATGATAAATTCTACATAGCTGGGAATCTTCGATCGAGACATGGCAGAAACACCGATCGCCCTATATCGGCAAGGCAACGCTAATTCACCTAGAATGGATAATGTCCGACCGAACAAAGATGTTGCTACTTATGAAGAAAATGGTCGCATCTGGGTAGATCCTACTTTAGGAGGTGGGATTTCGACATTTGCTACTCAAAGAAGCGACAAAAACTGGTGGAAGTTAGATGCGGAGAGTGAAATTCCTGCCTCGCTTGATTTAGTTAATGACCACAACGATCATTGGTTGTGGAAACCGAGTTATACTATGCCGATAGAGGAGTACAAGGAGTCTCTTCGACTGATAAGTGCATCTTTTTACAAAGTGAGTTAAAGATTTCCAGCTTTGGCAGCTTTGAAACAAAGTAGGTTAGCATAGTGGCAAGTAAGCGTAAAGATTAAAAAGAGATTTCAGATGATTCTATCTTTTAAGGATGTACAATTTATTATCGAAGCTCTTGAGTTTCGGATCGAGGCATACCGAGAACGTTTGAAGGATGAAGAATTGGATGAGGATGAAGCATCCGATATCGGCAACGATCGCTATTTTTTAGAAGCGTTGCGCGAAGATTTGATGAAAGCTATTAAGGATGGTAGTCTGCCGAAAATAGCAGAATCTTCAGACGGTTTGTATCAAGAGATAAGAAGTTAATGAGGGCGAGCGCACTTCTTTGCGACAGGGGATGAGATGGGCGATCGCGACTGAAAAACGGTGCTGGATATGCTACATTGAGTATGAAGAATTTGGCAAAAAAATGTCTTGTACTTTCACGGCAATTGTTTATTGGGAAGAGGATGTTTATGTAGCCGAGTGTCCTGAAGTGGGAACGGCTAGCCAAGGAGAGACGATCGAAGAGGCGATCGCTAATCTCAAAGAAGCAACGGAACTTTATTTAGAAGAATTCCCTCTGCCTAAAACTTCCCGCCGTCTGCTAACTACATTTGACAGTGCTATCCTAGATAAGAGAACCATCAGACATTGGCGGGGAAAAAATCTTGTCAACTATCACGGATATAGGAACTTTAATTAGCCGTCAGCCTGACATACATGGTGGCTGTCCAATTATTGCCGGGACTGGTGTTACAGTCCGGCGCATTGCTATTTGCTACAAGCAAAGTTTGAGTGCAGAAGAAATTGCCGATCGCATCGGGCATTTAAGTCTCACCCAAGTTTATGCAGCTTTGACTTATTACCATGCTAACCGAGAGGAAATTGATGCTGACATTGCAGCGGAGGAAGCAGAAGGATCTCGAATAGAAGCATTGAATTCTCAGCGTAAGATTCAAAAGCAGCCGACGGATATAGATTTAGAAATACCAACACTAGCCAGCTATCCCAGTCGCCGAGAATTTATGAAATTACCGCTGGAAGAGAGGGGAAGGATTTTAGAAAGACAAGCTGAGGCAATGTTGCAACATTACCAGGAAGATAGAGAATGGCAAGAATTAGAAGCAGGAGATTTAATTGACTACTAACTCTCCTTCTCCTAAACGGGGTGATATTTGGTTGGCTAATTTTGACCCAACAGTGGGAGCCGAAATCAAAAAAATTCGTCCGGCTGTAGTGGTAAGTTCTGATAATGTTGGTAAGTTACCAGTGAAATTGGCTGCACCTATCACAGATTGGAAAGAATATTATGCTGGTAATATCTGGCACGTTAAGATTGAGCCAGATCTTGCTAATGGTTTAACGAAAGTTTCGGCAGTAGATGTGTTGCAATTGCGAGGTATGGATGTACAAAGATTCATTCGTAAAATAGGAGAACTTTCGACTACTGATATGGAGGAAATTGTCAGGGCTATCGCGGCTGTAGTAGAGTATCAGTAGTTACTGCTTAAGGGCGATCGCTATTGTTTGATTCGAGATTATTTGCCTTAATTGCACTCTATATACCACAGTCTTTTAGTCGCTGCCAAACATATAGCATATATGAATTAAAAATCTTCGTACCATTATCATAAACGGGGAGATGACCTTTTGGAGCCCCTATAAGCTGTTGTGCATTTAAAACGCATATTGGTATAATATAACATAATGATATTCAGAAAAAGTGAATGCCTGCTAA